>CAZGZM010000101.1:0-8164 GCA_964529955.1 uncultured Thermotogaceae bacterium | reverse complement strand
TATGCATCTATAACATATTTGTTCTGAGTAACTCTAAATTTTAAAAAACCTTCAATATAATATTTTTTACCCTCCATTTCTTCTGGAAAATCTAAATATAACTTCTTTAAAACTAAATTTGGTCTTTCGAATTGAACAGATATATGGTATGCATAACTATTTTTCTTAATAGTATTCATTTTCTCGGATATTTCTATATCTAATACATTTCTTCTGTTAATTCCAGCTCTTCTTATTTCACCTTCTATTCCAAGTGGATCTCCCAAATAAAAGGTGGAAAAATCTCTTATCCATCTCATTAATTCTGCAACCGAATTAAAGGTTTTTATATTCATAATATTTCCTCCTATCAAATGTTATCATAATTAAGAGGTGATATATGAGAACACTTGGTTTAATAATTGAATATAATCCTTTTCATAATGGACATTTATACCATTTAAACCGTTCTATAGATTTGGTCTCACCAGATGTAACAATCGGAATAATGAGTGGTAATTTTGTTCAACGTGGAGAACCATCTGTATTTAGTAAACAAGCAAAAGTAAATTTTTCATTAGAAGCAGGGGTTGATCTAATTTTGGAATTACCTCTTGTTTTTTCTATTCAAGATGCAGGTGGATTTGCATTGGGAAGTATCTGGACACTAGAAAAATTAAAAACTTCTTTTTTAGTATTTGGAAGCGAATCAAACGATTTAGAATCTCTAAAAAGAATCGCTTTTATCTTGAATGAATCATCTGAAAAATATACAAAATTACTAAAGACATTCTTAAAAAAAGGTTTATCTTTTCCTAATTCAAGGAAAGAAGCCCTTAAGGCTTATTTTGAATTAAGTGGACTAAATCCGGTATTAATTAACAAAATTTCTCTTTCTAACGATATATTAGGATTAGAATACTTAAAAAATATTTTTCGACTTAAATCATCAATAAATGCTTTCTCAATAAAAAGAATAGGAAAAAGTTACCATGATTTAAATTCAGATTCTTCTTTTTCAAGTGCATCTGCTATTAGAAATCTTTTAAAAATAAGAGATTTAAAAAAAGTTGAGAAATTAGTTCCAGAATTTGCTTATAAAATAATTACTGAAGAAATTGAAAATAAAAATGGCCCAATTTTTTTGGAAAATTTAGAAAAAACAATTATTTCAATATTTAGAATGAATAATTTAAAGGATTTTAAAAATATATATGGAATTAATGAAGGTTTAGATGTTAGATTTAAAAAAATAGCATCAGTTAGTAGAAATTTAGAGAGTTTTTTAAAGGGAGTTAAAACAAAAAGATTTACTTTAACCCGTATAAAAAGAGCATTATTATCTACTTTGATTAAACTTGAAGCGAATTCTGTTAGAAATTCAAATATGTATGGGCCTCAATATATAAGGGTCTTGGGATTTAATGAAAACGGAAGAAAATATCTTTCTTTATTAAAAAAGAAAATCGATATTCCCATTATTACAAATCTTTCAGACTGGCCGGCAATTTATAAAAAAGTATTAAATAACAAATATAAAGTTAATCCAACGCTCTTTAAAAATCAATTATTTTATGATATAAAGTCTACTGAATTGTTTACTCTATTTAATAAAGAAAAAAATCTATTAGTTGGAAATGAATACAAATATAATGTCAAATATAAAAAAAATTAATTATTATGAAATCGCAATATCTAAATTACCCTTAAGAAAATTTTATACTTATTCTTCCGATAAAATACTTGAACCAGGACAAAGAGTTCATGTGAATTTTTCAAACAAATCATCCCTTGGTTATGTTTATAAAAATGTCGATAAACCTGACTATAAAACAAAAGATATCTTGGAAGTAATTGATGAAAAAAGTTTTCTTTCAATTATAGATATAGAGTTAATCAATTATACTTGCAAAAAATATTATTCTCCACCAGGTAAAATTTTTGATTTATTTTTTCCTCCAGGCAAATTAATAAAAAAGATTAAATATCTATACCCTTTAAATACTAAAAGTATCTTAAATCAAACAACTAAATATGCTGATGCTATAAAAAAATTTGGAAAAGATGAAATAGATAAAGGTTTAAATAATAAAGATTTCAAATGTATATACTCCTATATTAATAAAGATTCAAAAAAAAAGAGCTCAAAAAAATTTCTTGAAATAAACATTTCTTTAATTAATACATATAATGTCTCGTTATCTTCTGTAGGAAAAAAAATAGTTAATTATTTATTATCGGTAGATTATGTTGAAGAAAAAGAATTAATTGTTAAACTTAATTTAAAATCAAAAAACTCTCTAAAGACATTATTAAAAAATCAGATAATTAAGTACAAAGAAGATGTTCAAATGGAAGCTAAATGGAAAATTGAAAAAATCAAATTTTTTACTCAAGAACAAGAAGAAGTATATAAAAATATTCAAAATAATTTTAAAGGTATTCATCTAATTCATGGATTAACAGGAACAGGAAAAACTGAAGTGTATTTTAAACTTATGGAAATAATATTAAATAAAGGACTTCAAGTTTTATATTTAGTTCCAGAAGTGTCTCTAACTCCTCAATTACTTGCTAGAATGAGGGGGTTTTTCCCTGGAAGAATATTAGGAACATACAACAGTTATTTACCAAAAAATCAAAGAATTTCTAACTGGTTAGATGCAAGGGAAAAAAATATAGATATTCTTGTAGGCACAAGAAGTTCAATCTGGCTTCCCCTGGATAATCTCGGAGCAATAATAATTGATGAAGAACATGACACTAGTTATTATAATCAAACTAATCCCTTTTTTGATTCAATAGATGTAGCTTTAAAAAAAGCTGACTTATTAAGAATTCCGCTTATTCTTGGAAGTGCTACTCCAAGAATTGATCATTATCAAAAATCTTTAAAAGAATGTTTTTATCTTCATGAACTTATTAAAAGACCAAAAGGAAATATTCCCGAAGTAGAAATTATTGATATGAAAAAAGATGCAAATTCATTCCTTTTTTCCAAGCAATCTCTTTGTGAGATTAGGAACAATCTTTCAAATAATTTACAAACATTTATTTTTGTAAATCGGAAGGGATATTCAAATTACATTGTCTGTCAGAATTGCGGTTATATACTAAAATGTCCAAAATGCAGTATATCAATGACTTACCATAAAACAAAAAATATTTTCAAATGTCATTATTGTAATCATTCTGTATACGCCTTTAATAAATGTCCAGAATGTAAGAGCGCAAGTCTAATAGCAAGAGGTTATGGAACTGAAAAGGTTGAAGCAGAATTGATAAAAATTTTTCCCGAGGCAAGAATAACTCGAATCGATAAAGAAACTGTTGAAAACAATAATAAATTCGAAAAAATTCTTAAGAGAATTAGTAGTAAAGATGTTGATATAATCGTAGGAACAAAAATGATTTCAAAGGGATTAGACTTTCCTGATATCGGTTTAGTTATAGTTTTGGATTCTGATAAGCTTATTAATATTCCTGGATATTATTCAAGTGAGATAGCTTTTCAGCAAATAAATCAAGTTATTGGAAGATCTGGACGAGGTGCTAAAGGTAAAGCGATAATCCAAACATATAATCAGGAAGATGAATTGATAAATCTTGCTGTTAATTCTGAATATAAAGAATTCTTTGCTAAAGAAATTTCTCTGAGAGAAAAATTTAATTATCCTCCATATATGAATTTAATCCAAATATCTATTAAAAATAAAATAAATGACAAAGCATTCGAAGAAGCTAAAAAATATATTGATGAATTGAAAAAAGCGAATGAATTTTTAAAATATATTTTCGGTCCCATAAAACCCTTCATTTACAAAATTAATAATGAATTTATTTACTTGATTAATATCAAATCAGAGAAGAAAAGACTAATAACTTTTCCTGAACTAAATACCAAATCTAAAATTGATATTATCATAAACCCCTATGGTAATATAATGTAATGCAATAAAAGGAGTATTATCAAATGGAAGGAAAATATATAACTAATAAACTATCAATAAATAAAGAAAAAATGGAGATAATCCTACCTTTAGAATATCTAAATGCCAAAAAATACTTGGAAATAGGTTTTGGTGGAGGCGAATTTCTTATAAATAAAGCCACAATAAATAAAAATTCTTTCTTTATTGGTTTAGAATTATCTCTTATATCATTATATAAAATTCAAAAAATTTGTACTAAAAATAAAATTTCGAACACAGCATTAGGACTTTTAGATGCACGATTTGCTTTAAATAATATTTTTGAAGAAAACTTTTTTGATGGTATATACATGAATTTTCCATGTCCGTGGCCTAAGAAAAAGCATTCTGATAATAGACTTAACGATATTTTTTTTTCACGATTAATAGCAAAAGTATTAAAGTCAAATGGATTTTTTCAGCTTCATTCTGATTCAAAGGAATTTGTTGATAATTTTATTTCTTCATTAGAGAAAACAAATAATTTTTACTCTTTAAATTTTGAAATAAATCCAGAAATAAAAACAAATACCAAATACGAAAATAAATGGAAAAAAGAAAACAAAAAAATATTTAAAGTCATAGTATATAAAAAAAGAAATAAAGATAATTGTGAATCTAAGAGGAGGTTTGAAATGCCACATTTTAAATTAAAGGAATTAACCAACATAGAAAAATTAAAAGAAGAAATGAACAAAATACAAAAAGCAGAGAATAGTATATTTGTATATAAAAGAATCTTAAAAGAGTTAAATAAAGAAGTTTATAAAATAGAAACTTTAGCAATCGACATTATGGATGGAAATAAAAAATTCGAGCAAAAAATTATTATTGTTATACGAAAAAGAGAAAATGATTGGATAGTTAAATTAGATGATTTTGTTAATCCCTATAGAACAGAAGCTGTGAAAAATTCTATTTTTATGCTAGAAAAAATCCTAGTTTAAATTATTGGAAATAGCTTTCAAGATACTATTATATTGGATTTTATATTCAGAGTTACCTGACTTAATTTTATTTTCAATTTTCTTAGTTGAATGTATTACAGTTGAATGTTTTCTACCAATTTCTCTCGAAATATCAGTAACAGTTTTTCCAAAATAATTTTTAAGTATATACATCATCATTTGTCTAGCGAAAACAATTTTTTTATCTCTACTGGAACTTAATATTTCTTTTTTAGTAATTCCAATAGTTTTTTCTATAGAATCAAATAATTTTTCACATACTGAGTACTTTATATTTTCTTCTTCAAAAACCTGAAACTCATTCAAAACTCTTTTAATTATCTCCATATCAATATCTTTATTGAATATTTTTGTCTGAACCGAAAGCTTTATTATTATTCCCTTAAGTTTTCTGATATTACTGTTAATTTTTTTTGATAAAACATTTGCAAATTCATCATTTAAATTGAAATCCTGACTTTGAGCTATTTTTTTAGCAATAATATACTTTGTCAGTGTATCTGGCTTATTAATTTCCATAACTAATCCCATCTGAAATCTCGATATTAATCTTTCATGAAACGTTTTTAATTCTGACGGATTTCTATCTGAACATATAACTAATTGTTTTCCAGAATCATGTAAATCATTAAATGTATGGAAAAATTCATTTTGTACTCCCTTTTTCTCAATTAAAAATTGAATATCGTCAATTAATAAAATATCTGCTTTTTTTCTATATTTTTCCCTAAATTTTTCTATTTTATTTTCTTTAATTGAGGCTATCATATCATTCATAAATTCTTCACTCTTTAAATAAATTACTTTTTTATCAGGAAAGTTAAACATTGTCTCATGAGCAATGGATTGAAGAAGGTGAGTTTTCCCAAGACCTACATTCCCATAAATGAAAAAAGGATTATATCGCCCTGGCTTTTGACAAATTTCTCTAGAAACTTCATATATAGCTCTATTTTCGGGACCAATAATAAATTTATCAAAGGTATATTCATCATTCAAATTTGATAAGATTAATGGTTTTTTTTCTAAAAGAGAAGAAGAATTTTTTGTAATATTTTTATTTTTTTCTCCAATTTCTGTATTAAATATTATTTCAAAGGGTATATTTTTACCTGTAACTTTTTTTATGGAAAACTCTATATCCTCTTTAAAGTTTGATTGTATCCAGTCTTTAATAAAAGGATTATCTACAGAAAAAGTTATTTTTTCATTATTAAATTTAACAATTTTAAAAGTATTAAACCAATTTTCCCAAGCTTTTTTTGGGATTTTTGATTTTAAAATATTCTTTACTGAATTCAAAATTTTTCCCCCAAGAAACACAAACCACGAAGACCGCAAATAAGAAAGAACATTAATTATGTTATCAAATAAAAGATGATATTTTAAGTGGGAGTTTTTTTGTTTGCCACAATATAAAGTATATTAATCGGATGATATCACTAAATAGAATATTAATTTATTTATACATCATTGGTATATTTTCATTAAATCTAAACCCCTTTATAAACTACAAGAAAGACTTCTATACAATATTTATTTTTCATTATTTATTAGATCTCCTATATAGAGCTATTATCAGAAGAGCAACCTTTTTTCTCTTTATTTACTATTAATTATCCAATTTATTTCTTTTATTTTACTTCATTTAAAAGTGCGCTTCTTACTAAATAATTATGACTGATGCTTTTGAAATTATCATCAAGAAAATATTTTTTATTTTATATAATTATATATCAAAAAAATATTATTTATTATTTTTATCTTTTATATAAATTTTTTTAATTTTATACTTGACTTTTTTATAATTTTCAATTATTATTATATTAGATATGAATAAATTTTATTTGATAATTAGAAAAGGAGGTTAAATATGAAAAAAGTTTTATCTAATTGTCCGGTATGTGGCAAAAAAATGATAATCCAAACATACTACTGTGAGAATTGCCATACTACTGTTCAAGGAAAATTTGAAATGGATGATATTTTTAGATTATCACCAGATCAGTTAGAATTTCTAAAAATCTATATTAAAAACAGAGGAAATCTTTCTGAAGTACAGAAAGAACTTAATATTTCTTATCCAACAGCGAGAAATAAATTGGAAGATATTGTAAGAGCAATGGGATACGAAATAGTTGACAAAGACAGAGAGGAAGCTTCAAGAATATTAGAAGAACTCGAAACTGGAGAATTAAAACCTGATGATGCATTAGAAATGCTTAGAAAAATTAAAAAGAAGGGGAGATAATTAATGAATAAAGAAGAAGTTTTAAAGGTTCTTCGTTTAGTCTATGAGAAAAAAGCATCACCAGAACAAGCATATGATTTAATTGAAGAATATTTGAATATATCTGAAGAATCAAAAAATAAAAATAGAAAAAAAATTAAAATCTTGGTTATTAACAAAGAAACAGGAAAAAATGAAGAAAACATAAAAATACCTATTAAATTAGCAAAATTCGGAACTAAATTTATTAACAATTCAAAATTTACGAAAAATGGAGAAAAACTAGATATAGATATAGATGAAATATTAAATGAGCTACAAGAAAGTGATGAACCTTTTGTAGAAGTTGATACTGATACCGAAAGGGTTATAATTGAATTAGTTTAGGAGGAATAATTATGAAAAAGGATTTTATTTTTCCAGCGAATGGAATGGATTCTTTAAAATTAAAATTATGGTCTGATTTAGTTGAAATACTGCAAACTGATGAAGAAGATATAAAAATTACCATTGATTCTGATAAAGAAGATAAAGAATTATTTAATCCTCAGTATAAAACATCCGGTAATAAAATAATAATTGAATTTGATGATAAGAAATCAAAAATATTTAATTTTTCTTTTGGAATTAAAGCAAGTAAAATTTTCAAAGTATTTGTCCCAAATACAATAAAAGAAATAGAATTATCAAGTGTTTCTGGTGATGTTCTTTGTAATGATTTAAATCTTAAGAAAATAGATCTTAAAACTGTATCTGGTGATATATCAATAACAAAATCATTAGTTGAGTATATTGATTTGAATTCTACAAGCGGAGATTTTAAATTAGACAGCACAAATTTTATTTCAGGAAATTTCAAATCTACTTCTGGTGACTGTTTTGTTAAATACTTAGTTCCAGCAAAGAGAAAAATTAAAATGAAAACTGTAAGTGGAGATCTCCTGATTCTATATACAGATAAACCAAAAGCAAAAATTACAATTACAACAACTAGCGAGGATATAAATGCTGATTTT
>CAZGZM010000100.1:1374-8217 GCA_964529955.1 uncultured Thermotogaceae bacterium | reverse complement strand
TGTCAAACTGTTATTATATTCCTGTAGTAGGAATTTCATTTGACAACGTAGACGAATACATGGAACTCGGTTTCTAATCTGAGAAAACATCTATAGATTACTAATGGGGCGAAGTTATTCGCCCCAATTTTAAAGAAAGACGCTAAGGTGGTGCTCAATGGCTAAACAAGAAAATCTCGTTATAGGAAAAAGAAATTTTGCTTTAGATTTTTTATCTAAATATGATAAATACATAATGCTGGTAGCATTTGTTGTAATTTCTGCTACGCTATCAAATAAATTCTTTACAACTCAGAATCTGACTAATCTTTTAAAGCAAAATGCAGCACTTGGTATTGTCGCATTAGGTGAACTTTTAGTTATTCTTACTGGAGGAATTGATCTTTCTGTTGGAGCAATTGCATCCTTTTCAGGAATTCTTGTTGCTTCTTTTCTAAAATCAGGTATGCCATGGCCGGTTGCAGCTATTCTCGCAATAGGTTTTGCTACATTAGCAGGTTTATTTAACGGATTAATGGTTACTGTTGGAAAGATTACACCTTTTATAGTAACACTCGCTTCTATGACAATGTTTCAAGGTCTTGGCTTATTACTTTCAAAGGGTAGACAAGTGTTCTTTAAAAGTCCTGATTTTTTACTAATTGGAAGAGAGTACTTTTTGGGAATTCCATTGGTTGCATGGATTTGGGTTGGCATATCTATACTTGTTGCAATTTTTCTTGGTAAAACTATTATGGGAAGGTTTATCAGGGGAATTGGTGGTAATAAAGAAGCTGTAAGATTAGCAGGAATAAGCACAATTTTATATGAAAGTATGTCATATACAATGTCAGGATTATTATGCGGAGTTGCTGGAGTTATTATGACATCAAGATTGACTCTTGGTACAAATGTTTTAGGACAGGGCTGGGAATTAATTGCCATCGCTTCCGTTATGGTCGGTGGAGGAAATTTCACAGGGGGTATCGGTTCTGTTGGAGGAACATTTGTAGGTGTAATAATTTTAGGTTTGATTGGAAATATAATGAATCTTTTAGGTGTAACAATTTACTGGCAACAAATAATAAGAGGTATGATAATACTTCTAGCAGTTTTCAGCAGTAGCAGAAAGAAGCTGGGATCAGCTGTTTAAGGGGAGAGAAATGGAAATAAAAATGAAAGACAAGGTGGTTCTTGTAACTGGTTCTGCAAGAGGAATTGGAAAAGCAATAGCAGAAAAATATCTTCAGGAAGGTGCATCGGTTATTATTGCAGATGTTTTAGAAGAAAAGGCAAAGGAAACCATCATTGAATTTGAAAAAAAGTATAAAGAAAATATAATTGTTTTCCAAAAAACAGATATATCTAAAAAAGAAGATGTATTGAATTTGTTTTCTTTTATTAAAGATCAATTCGGAAGACTGGACATATTGGTTAATAATGCTGGAGTTTTAGTGAAGAGTTCTTTTTTTGATACAACGGAGGAAATGTGGGATAAAACAATGTCAGTAAATCTCAAGGGAACTTTCCTATGCAGTAAGTCTGCTGCTCAAATAATGAAGGATAATGGTGGGGGTAATATTATTAATATATCATCCATAGATGGAGAAGTTGTTTATTATCCCGGTCATCATGTTCCATACGGAGTATCTAAAGCTGGAATAAATATGTTGACAAAAATAATGGCTGTAGAATTAGCTGATTACAATATCAGAGTAAATGCAGTGGCTCCTGGTGTTGTTAGAACAGATATTTCAGGTGGTTCTATGAAGGATTCAAAGCATTTAAATGAAGTAATGAAGGAAATCCCATTAAAAAAACTGGCTGTTCCAGAAGACATTGCTGGAGCTGTTGTTTTTCTTTCTTCATCAGAAGCATCTTATATTACTGGAACGATCCTGTTTGTTGATGGTGGATGGACGATACACTAATTTAAAGAGGTGTAAAAATGTTTTACGAGCTTTCTTATAGATTAAAAGATCTTAGCAATGAAGATAAAGTTTTGAATTTGCCTGGTTTGGAAATTATCTGGAGGGCAAAATTTGGCGATGGCCAAAATAAAACAAATCAAACGAGTAGCATTAAAATTTTTTCTCATCATGGAACTCATATTGATGCGCCATCTCATGTCTATGAAGACGCTTTGACTCTTGATGATTTTAGTGTAGAAGATTTTATTTTTGATTCTCCTCTTATAATTAAATGCATAAAGGGAGATATGGAAAAAATTGAAGTGGAAGATTTAAATATATATGAAAAAGAATTAGAAAATGCAGATAGTCTCATTGTATATACTGGATTTAGTGAACACTTAAATGATAAAGAGAAGTTTATAAAGGATTCTCCAGCATTTTCTCCAGAATGATTGGATTACCTTATAAATAAATTTCCTCGCATAAAATGTTTAGGTATGGATATTTTTAGTATAGAGAATATCTTTGAAGGGAAACCAAAAAACTGGCCTGGTCATAAAGCATTTTTGAAAAAAAGAGAAAAAAGAATAGTAATAGAGAATATGAATCTAAAAAAAATACTAGATAAAAAAGTAGATAGAATAATAGCAGTACCTCTTTTATTGGAAAACGAAGCATGTCCTGTAACAGTAGTCGCAGAAGTAAAAGATTTTAATGAAAGGGGAGCATGAAATGGCTTATCTGGAAATGAGCAATATAACAAAAATATTTCCTGGTGTAAAGGCTTTAGATAAAGTAAATTTCAGTTTGGATGTTGGAGAAATTCATACTCTTGTTGGAGAAAATGGTGCAGGAAAAAGTACTCTTGTAAAGGTTTTAGCTGGAGCTCATAAAAGAAACACAGGAGATATAATAATTGATGGAAAGAAAGCAAAAATATTATCTCCAAAGGATGCAATGAAATGGAATATTTTTTCAGTTCAGCAGCACTACAGTCTTCAACCAAATATGACAGTTGCTGAAAATATCAAATTTGGAAACTATCCTTCTTCATTGGGAATGATTAGCTGGAAAAAAGTAGCAAAGGAAACAGATGAATTCGTTAAAGAATTGGGGTTTGATGAAATAGATGTTAGGAAAAAAGTTTATGAATTGAGCGTTGCTGAAGGTCAGATAGTTGAAATAGTTAAAGCATTATATAGAAAACCTAAAATTTTAATAATGGATGAACCATCAGCTGTTCTTCCAAAAAACGATTTAGATAAATTACATAACATTCTTCAAAAAATTAAAAAGGATATTGGAATAATATATATATCTCATCACTTCGAAGAAATATTTAAAATAAGTGACAGAATTACCGTACTAAAAGATGGTAAGAATGTAGATGTAGTTAAGCCTTCAGACATAGATGAAGATGAATTATGCAAAATGATGGTTGGAAGAGATATTGGAGATATGTATCCTTCAAGAGATAATAATAAAGATGAAGAAATTGTTATGAAAGTTGAAAACTTATCCACTAAAAAAGTTTACAATATTAACTTCAGTCTAAAACGAGGAGAAATACTTGGAATCGCTGGACTGGTTGGAGCAGGAAGAACTGAATTATGCGAAGCATTATTTGGTCTTGATCCTTTAACAAATGGAAAAGTTAGTTTGAAAAATAAAGAGATACATAATAGAAGTCCAAGAAGATCCATTTCAAATGGTTTTGGATTTGTTACTGAAGACAGACATAAAACAGGTTTAATTTTACCTATGACTGTTAAGAAAAATATATCTCTTGTCGGATATAAAAAGATTTCAAAATTCACATTCGTAAATGGAAAAAATGACAAAAAAGTTGCAAAGGAATACATAGACAAACTAAAAATTATGACTCCAACTATGAATCAGTTAGCTGAATATCTAAGTGGTGGAAATCAGCAAAAGGTAGTTCTTTCAAAATGGCTTTTTAGTGGTGCAGATGTTCTGTTGCTAGACGAACCAACTAGAGGAATTGATGTAGGAACAAAGGCAGAAATCTATAAACTTATGAAAGATCTCACTAAAAAGGGAATGTCAATAATAATGGTTTCTTCAGAATTACCTGAAATACTGGGAATGAGTGATAGAATTCTTGTCATGCATAAAGGTAGAATTGCTGGTGAATTATATCCTGAACAAACATCAGAAGAAGAAATACTGGCTTACGCCGCCGGATTAAAAAACAAAACAGTAAATTGAAGCAGGGGGATAGAGATGAAGTATATATTGGTACATGACTTTGGAACCACTGCAAATAAAGCATGTATATTTGATGAGAATTTAAGTTTGATAAATAGCCATATAGAACATTATCCAACCTTTTATCCAGAAGAATGTCAGGCATTACAGAAACCAGATGACTGGTGGAAAATTATTTGTGAATGCTCAAAAAAGGTGATAAAAGATGCAAATATTTCTAACAAAGACATTTCAGTAATAACATTTAGCGGACATTCTCCAAGTATGGTTCCAGTTGATAAAGAGGGAAATTCTCTTTTGAAAAAAATTCCAATATATGCCGATCTATGTGCTCAAAAAGAAGTTAAAGCTTTTTTTAAAAATATCTCACAGGAAGAATTTTATAAAATAACTGGAGCGGGTCAAGTGCCCGAACAATACTCTTTATTTAAAATATTATGGTTTAAGAATAATTATCCAGATTTATTCAAACATACTTATAAAGTTCTGAATACAGTTGATTTTCTAGTTAGCAAACTAACCGGAAAATTTTATACCGATTATTCTCAGGCATGCAATACTGGAGCAATGGATATTAATAAAGGAATATGGTCTGAAAAAATATTACGAATCGCTAATGTGCCTCCTGTTCTTTTACCGGAGATTACGGAAACATCAAAATTGATTGGAAAGATTACAAACAATGCTGCCGAACAAACCGGTCTTTTACCTGGTACCCCTGTAGTAATTGGTGGAGGAGATGTACCCTGTGCTGCTGCAGGGGCAGGTACTATTAATGAGAACATCAGTTATATTTGTCTTGGCTCAGCTGCCTGGATGGGATTTTATTCCAATAAACCTGTCTTTCATTATGATTCAAAAATAGTGAATTATTCTCATATAGTTCCAGAAAGTTTTGCTATTCATTATCAGATGACAGGCGCTGGAATATGTTATCAATGGATGAGAGATAATATCTTTAAAAGTATTTCAAAAAAGGGTATTAATCAATTTGAAGAAATGAACAAAGAAGCTGAATCAAGACCTTTGGGTTCAAATAAATTGATTTTTCTTCCTTATATGAGAGGAATATGGGCTGGTGATAGTAATCCGAACGCTAGAGGGGTTTTTTTTGGACTGAATTTAATGAATAACACCGGTGATATGTATAGAGCTGTTATAGAAGGTATGGGATATGGGTTGAAAGAAATCGTTGATTTATTCTCTGAACTTGGTTATACCTCTGAAAGTATAAGAGTCATAGGGGGAGGAGCAAGATCAAAGTTATGGAGACAAATTCTTTCGAATATTCTTGGTAAAAAAATTGTTTGCCCTTCAGTAATGCAGGAGGCAGGAGCATTAGGTGCTGCTGTAGCCGGGGGAATTGGAATAAATTTATATAATGATTTTTCTATTCTCCACGAAAAAATTAAAATAGAAAGCACAACATATCCCGATGAAAAAATGACAGAAGAATATTGTAAATATTATAAAATATTTTTAGAACTGAAAAACAATACTTCAAAACTATTTGAAAAACTCTCTACAATAAAGTAAAATGAATTAAATTGTTAAATGAATGGGGATGAGCTGCATTGAGAGAATATCAGAATAAATCATTAGAAAAGGCTATGAGCATACTAGATTGTTTTACTAGAGAAAATAAAGAGCTGACTGCTTCAGAAATATCTAAAATGCTCAATCTAAACCTCAGCAGTATTTATCCACTTCTTTCAACACTTGAAAAAAGCAAATACTTAATTAGAGATGAAAACGGAAAATTTAGCCTCGGTATTAAATTTGTAGTAAAGGGAAATTTAGTTTTAGCAGGATTGAATTTAATAGAAATTTCGAGAGCACATTTACAAAGTTTAGCAAGAGAATTCCATGGAAATTCACATCTTGCTATTCTTAACAATAATAGAGCTCTTATTGTGGACAGGAGTTTAGCTTCTGACAGAGTATTTATAAATAGCATTATAGGTTATGAAATACCGCTTTATTGTACATCTCTTGGAAAGGTTTTACTAGCATTTCAAAGTTCGGATATGATTCAGGAATATATAAACAGTACAGAATTCAGAAGATTTACTCCCTCAACTCATATAAACAAACAAAACATCTTTGAGAATCTCGAAGAGATAAAGTTGAGAGGTTATGGAGTGAGTAATGAAGAATTTACTTCTGGTGAAATTTGTTTTGCCGCTCCCATTTTCGATGGTTCAGGTGAAATCGTTGCTTCTATGAATCTTGCTCTAAGTAAAATTTCAATAGAAAAGGAAAATGAATACTACGGTATAAGAGTCACTCAAGTTGCTAGAAACATATCAAGTCTTCTGGGATATATGGGCCCTGTACTGAAATAAAAATCACCTGCTCAAAATCAGACAGGCAATTTTAATAACTTTAAAAAAAGATTAATTCTTTTATTCTTTTCTTTTTTCCCAACCCTTTTCAAATAAATTCAACATTTCCGAACCCCTGGAAATATGCTTTGATATCTCTTCATCTATTAACTCAACACCAATTCCCGGTTTGTCAGAGGGATATAAATATCCATCAACAACATCAAATGCATTTGTTATAAGTTTCTTAGTCCAGGCTTCATTGAAATCATCAAACACTTCCTGAATTGCAAAATTTGGAATGGAAATTCCAAAACTAACACAAATAGCTGTTGAAATCGGTCCCTGAGGATTATGTGGAGCAACTCCAATTCCATACGCTTCTGCAATTGCTGCAA
>CAZGZM010000100.1:0-1274 GCA_964529955.1 uncultured Thermotogaceae bacterium | reverse complement strand
GCAAATCCATTTAGAGTGCATTCAGAAATACCTGTAAAACCGTCATCAGTTGTTAACCTGATAAAAATCCAGGTTTTCCACGGATTTCCTACTAAAAATGTCTCAATTTTTTTAATTTTCATTTTTTATCCCCCTTTATAAAACTACCTTACGAAAAAAGATTTATGGAAATAATACATATTCAGAAAAAAATTAATTGCACTAAAATTCTCTTACTAAAATAATATAATAAAGGAGTTAAATATACACTATGAAAGGATTTCATTTTAAGAAAGGAACAGATTTTTTATCTGCTTCCCTTTTATTATATAGATTAAAATTTTAATGTTTTTCTATGTTTTTTGTTTTTTTCTTCTGAGTTTCTCCAAATTTAATTTTTGGTTAAATCAATAATATCACAAGAAAATCTATTAATACAATTCTCATTTAAGCTATTAAAACAGATTGCATTGTTGGTGAGATTCAATATAATTTGTCCAATACGAAGCGGATCATCTACTAGTGTGTTTGTGGTAGTACATAATTTTTCGCAATTATAAATTCGATTCCTTTATCGGATGTTTTAAGTCCGACTATTCCAGAGATATTGTCGAGTGCTTCATCAAGGTTAAATTCAATGTATTCGATGTCAAGTTTACCAGCCTCAATTTTGGAAAAATAGAAGATGTCATTAATTATGACAAGTAAGTTGTTTGCTCTAGTAATTTTGTGAACGTTATCTGCTTGTTTGGCTATCTAATTGGTTTTAAAGAGAAATTTCGAAAGACCGGTTTAATCGGTTTATTTTGCGTTTTATTATAGTTGTTGTACTTAATTGTTGGTTTGTTACTCTTTTTTTGTAAAATCATACATATTTACAAAATAATAAATAAAGATAAATCGAGTCAAATGAAATTCAACAAAAATATGATATCATACTTGAACTTTTTCGATTTCATTGTTCTGATTAATAAATTTCTATCATAATTAAATCACTTCCAATAAGCTCTTTGAATCTATTATTATAAGTCATAGTTAAAATAAAAAATACCCATTTTATTGGGTTGTTTTTCTTATAATATTCCTTTTGAAATATCTTCAAAATGATCAGTAAATACAGTAACTATATTTGGATCGAACTGAGTTCCGCTACAACGAATAACTTCATTTAAAGCTTCTTCTTTCGTTAATGTTTTTTTATAAGTTCGTTCTGTTGTCATAGCATCATACGCATCAGATAAAGAAATAATTCTTGATTTTAATGAGATTTCTTCTCCTTTTAAGTGATGCGGATA
>CAZGZM010000099.1:0-8246 GCA_964529955.1 uncultured Thermotogaceae bacterium | reverse complement strand
ATATCGCTATAAACCTTATCTTTCCTGAATTTTGCTCCACCAAGGTACTTTCTTATTGATATTTCATCATAATTATCCGTTTGCATGTTGCTTAACAAACTACCTTTATTGAATGCAAATCTGACATCCTGTGGAATATATTTCCATTTAACACTTTGATTCATTATTATATTTCCACTTTTAGGAACTAATTCTCCAACAATACATTTCAGGAAAGTTGTTTTACCACAACCATTCGCTCCTATAATTCCAGCTCTTGAATCTGTAGACATTTCAAAATTCACATCTTTCAATATTAAATTATCTTCATACGAAAAACTCAGATTCGTACATCTAAAAACAGATTTATTTCTAACATCGTATTTTGGAAACTCCATTTTAAGGGGTTTTTCATATAATGGTTTTTCTTTTTCATATTCTTCTACCAGCTTCTCAGTTCTCTTCATCACCGCTTTAGCTCTTTTTGCAAGCTTTGCTGCTCTTCTTCCAATATATCCCTTATCTACATGTGGAGCTTTCTGAGCTTCCTTTTTATTTGACCAGGTTTTTCTTCTGACAATTTCATTTTCAAGACTTCGAATTTTCCTATCTATTTCTTCAGCTTTTTTTCTTTTTGATTCGAACTCACTTTCCAAATGTTCTATCATGTCAGAATATCCACCACTTATAATTGTCATTTTTCCATTTTTAATATTTGCTGTTCTATCAGCAACTCTATCAATGAAAACTCTATCGTGACTTATTATAAGCAAACTGAAATTCTTTCTTTTCATATCCAGAACAATTTTTTCAAGCAAGAGACACATTTCAATATCCAGATGATTGGTCGGTTCATCCATCAAAACCAGAGGAACCTCCTTTATCATAGCTCTAATTATAGCCCAAAGCCTCTTTTGTCCTCCTGAAAACTCATTGAACCTTCTTTCCAAATCATCTTCTGAAAATCCATATTTAGATATTTCTCTGATTATTCTATCCTCTAAATCAAATCCTCCAATTTCCATATATTGGTTTATTAAATCCGCATATTCAATACTGGATTTATCAGTTGATTTCATTTTTTGATAAATCTTCTTTATTTCAGGAAAATCATTCAAAATATATTCCAAACAAGATTTATCTACTTGGCTTTCTTCCTGGTTTATTAAGACAAACTGCATATCTCTCTGAATATTTATTTCTCCGCTCGATGGCTTTAATTCACCAGAGATTAATTTAAGAAGCGTTGTTTTACCAGACCCATTTGAGCCTGTAAGAGCAAGAACCTCTCCTCTATTTAAAGATATATTTATTCCATTTAATATTTTTTCAATTTCATAAGAAAAATGCAAGTTGCTTATATGAAGCAATCTAATCACCTCCAAAAAAGTATTTAATTTAACCAAACTCAGGCTAACTGATATTATTTATCTTATTCAGTTGTCTTTTCAAGCTTGGTTATTTCTTCATTTCTTCACCTTTTTGGAGATTATCCAATTCCTCTCTATTAAAAATCCCTTCAATTATACAACATAAATATTATTTTTCAATTTACTTTTTTCATATATGCTATAATCACCGCAGAAGACGAAAAAACACATTCCGGTTGGTAGTCCGGAAAGGGATTAGCTCTTAAGTAATCTTCATTTTTGATGTCCATCGCCTTCAGTGTTTTATTACTGAGGTGATGTTATGTTGAGTCTTACGCTTTTCCATGATGGGCAATACTGGATAGCTATAATAGAAATAAAAGAATTTTCTAAACTAAAGGCTTTTAAGAAGGTATTCGGAATAAAACCCTCCGATAAAGAAATTTTTGAATATTTATGTTCCCAATCCTTCCCTTCTTTTAAAAATTTTTTAAGTAATTTAGAGGTAAATAAAGAAAAGTATCTTAGTAAAAATCAGAAAAAAAGACAAAAACAAATAAACAAAGAAAAAAACAGTAAAAGTTGCTTATCAAAGGCTTTCAAAGCAGTTAAATTAGAACAGGAAATGAGAAAAAAGCTTAAAAATAAATCAGGAGTTAAATCAAAAAAAGAGATGGAATTAAAAAAAGTATGCAATAAAAAAACAAAAGAGAAATGATAAACGTAAGAGGCACAAGTAAATAAAATCATAATAATTTTTTATAAATAAAAAAATAGAAAAATCCTTTCTGTTAAAAGCTTATCATTAAAGATATAGAAGAAATTTTATTACCTTTGTCAATTATTTATTGTGTTTGTTAAATGTATAATCAGGTCAGAGGGGGGGACGTAACTGTGAAAACTTATTTATTCTACTATAACAATTTTTGTGAAGCAGAGGTTGTTCATTCAATATGGTTTTTAAAGGAAAAGGCAATCTGTGTTGCACTTGAAGACAGGATATATAAAAGTGAATCGGGTCAGAAATTAATTCCCGATACAACTATAAGCAAAGTTGACCCAGATGATGTTGATCTTTTTATTATTCCTGGAGGAAATCCTGAATATTTATACGATAATGAAGAATTAAAGGATTTTATTCTTGAATTGAATAAAAGAAACAAATTCATTGCAGCTATCTGTGGCGGACCATTTTTACTTGCGAAATACGGCCTCCTAAATGGAAAAATCTGTACGGGTGGAGGAAGTGGAATAAAACCTGATTCTGAACACTACAAATTATTTGATAAATCTATTTTATCCTTCGACTCGGTAACAAGAGATGGAAATATTATTACAGCAATGGGTTCAGCCTTTGTTGAACTTGCAATTGAAGTATATGGAGTTTTAAACCTTTATAAAGACGATGCGGATAAAAAAGAAACATACAACTGGTTAAAAAATATCAGATAACAATTTTTCTCTTCCAAGTACGGGCTCAGGCCCGTATTTTTTTATGACCAAAGTCACATCTTTGATACTTTCGATATTTTACATTAATAACAGAATTTTTAATCTAATCGTGTTTTATCGCTTATAATAACTCATAATCATCATTATTCATATTTTTAACATTTAGAAATTCATGTTAGTATATGAATCGATTCATAATGAACCGATTCATATTATTTTAGAAGGTGATTTTATGTCAAATATTGCAGATATTGCAAAAAGAGCAGGAGTCAGTACAGGAACAGTTTCAAAAATACTAAATAATGATTCCTCCGTAAAGGAAAAGAACAGAGAAAAAGTTCTAAAGGCTATGGAAGAACTGAAATATAGACCAAATTTATACGCAAGAAATTTATCAAAGGGAAGTACAAAATTAATATCAGTAATAATACCCACAATAGGGCATGAGTTTGTTTCTAGACTTGTAAACTCAATGGATGAAGTTTTTTCTAAATATAAATACGATAGTATTCTATTTCCAATGCTCTCAAGAGAAAGACTTACAAGATTTGAAGACCCTTTCCATTTTCTCTATCACACTGACGGAATGATAATTGCCTCTCTATCAATTTCATCGATGTTCAAAGGAGGGAAACTCCCAGCAAATAAACCTCTTGTGATGGTAGATACATATGATGAACAAAACGATTGCGTATATGTTGATAATTATATGGGAGGATTATTAGCCGCAAATAAATTAAATATTGAAGAGAATTCAAAAATTTACATAGTCGGTGGATATGAAAGCGATTCAACCTTTACCAGTAAAGTTTTTCAAGAAAGACAAAGAGGCTTTTTTGAGGGAATTATAAAAAGAGGATTAGATAAAAAAAGAATAATAATCAAAGAGATGGCCTTAGATTGGGAAAAAGCCTTCAAAAGCGGAAGAGATTCAGCACTAAATGAAAAGAAAAAATTCAGTGTTTTTTGCATGTCAGACATACTAGCTAGAGGTTTTATAGAAGGTGCTAACTCCGTAGATAAAAAAAGCGGAAAAGATTATTTTCTTGTAGGATACGATAATCTGCACTTTTCTGAATACTTAAATATTTCTACAATTGGTCAGCCTATTGAAGAAATGGGAAGGCTTGCAGCTGAAAACTTGATTACAAAAATTAAAAATCCAGAGCAAAAAAATATTACAACAAAACTTAATCCAATATATTTTGGTAGAAATTCAAATTGAAAGGAGATAGTTAATGAAAAAAAGTATTCTTTTGGTAATTATTTTAAGCGTTTTATTGACATTCGCATTTGGAGCAAATTTAAAGGTCTGGACAGTTTATAAAGATCAATCGTCAGCATATCAGGCATTGGCTGAAGACATTAAAATCTTCGAAGAAGAAACTGGTACCACTGTTGAATTAGTATCAGTTCCTGACCAGACAGATATGAATCAGAAAATGCAGCTTTCTGCTCCTGCTGGAATGGGACCTGACTTAATAGCAACGATGCCTCATGATATTATAGGCAAATGGGCTCACCAGGGACTTTTAATGAATCTTGATGAATATGAAAGTGATTTAGAACCTTTTTTCCAATCTACTTTACAGGCAGTAACTTATCAGGGACATACATATGGATTTCCATTATCAGTTGAAAGTGTAGCTCTAGTTTACAATAAGGATTTAGTTCCTGAAGCACCCGAAACATTTGATGATGTTGTAAGAATAATAAAAGAAATGCAGGAAAATGATATGTATGGATTGGTATTCCCTGCTGCTGAACCATATCATATGTATGGAATCATAAGTGGATTTGGAGGATATATATTCGACTGGAAAAACAACGAATATGATATAGAAAACATTGGAATGAATAATGAAGGTGCATTTGTAGCAATTAATTACCTTAAATCATTCTTTGATTACGGTTACTTCCCAGAAGCAATGATGGATAGAAGCACACAACATGGTTTTTCTACAGGAACATTTGAAGAGGGACAGGCAGCATTACAGATAAATGGTCCATGGGTAACAGCAAATTTGGAAAATCTCGGTATAAATTATGGAGTATCTGTTATTCCTCAACTTCCTGGTGGTTCATATCCAAAACCATTCCTGGGAGTACAGTTTGTAGGAATTAATAACTTTACAAAAAACAAGGAAGAAGCTGTTGAATTGGCAAAATACTTAACGAATATGGAAAACATGAAAGATTTCGCTTTAAAAACACAGCTGACTCCTACAAGAGAAGACGTTTTGAATTCAGAAGAAATTCAATCAAACGAAATGATAAGTGCTTGGGCTGAACAGGCATCATTGGGTTCACCGATGCCAAATATTCCAGAAATGTCAAATGTATGGTCAGCCTGGTCAGATGCTTTACAGATAATTTATTCAGATAAGGAACCTACAAGAGATGTTCTTGATGAACTCGAATTAATGATCAAAGAAAAAATTGAAATGATGAATCAATAAAGACAAACATATTAATCCTTTAGTGTGGGGGAGACATCCCCTACACCCTTTTTAACGGAGATCATTTATGAAAAGATCAATTAGAGAAAGCTTAACAGCATACAGTTACCTTATACCTGCATTCATTGCAATTACTATAGTTACAGTTATTCCAGCTATTTATAATATCTACATTTCTTTCACCAATTATGGATTGTATCATTATATGGATTACAGTTTAATTGGTTTAAAAAACTATACAGAAATCTTCAGTATGCAAAGTCCTTTCTTTAACGTCTTAGGTTGGACAATCATATGGACATTATTATCCTCCGTTTTAAACGTTTCAGTTGGTCTTTTAATAGCTCTTCTCCTTAATCATCCGGGACTGAAGGAAAGAAACCTTTACAGAGCATTATTAATTATCCCATGGGCATTACCCGGTGTTCTTTCAATACAGATGTGGCATTCAATGCTTGGAGCAGATGGATTGTTTAATCAAATATTGGGCTTAATCGGGATGAGTTCTATCAAATGGCTCACAGAGCCTATATGGGCAAGAGTTTCAGTTATAGCAGTAAATGTCTGGCTTTCTTTCCCATATTTCATGGTAGTTTCTATGGCTGCACTAAAAAGTATTCCTACCGAAGTGTATGAAGCAGCTGTAACAGATGGAGCTAATAAATTCCAGATATTCAGACGAATAACATTACCTCTTTTAAGATTAATTTTAATGCCTTTATTCATAGCTCAGCTTGCATTCCAATTCAACAACTTCAATCTTATATATTTATTAACTGGAGGAGGTCCCAGAGAATCAATGGGAAAGTTTTTCGGTTCTACAGATATTCTGGTCAGCTATACATTTAATCTAATGAGAGAAGTCCAGCGATATGGTCTTACTGCTGCTTATGGAGTTATTACCTTTGCTATGACTGTCTTGATAATGATTTTATCTATTAAGCTAATGAAGGGTTTAAAGGAGGAGTGGTGATGAAAAGGATAAGAGTTTGGCATATAAGAATTGCTGCAATAATTATCACCTTTCTGGTAAATTTTCCTGTATTATACGTTCTTTTAAACTCATTCAAAGTAGGAGAGTCAATTTATAACTCATCTATAATACCTACATCATTCACATTAGAGCATTATTTTAATTTATTCACCGATACAAATTTCCTAATATGGATTAAAAATTCTACAATAATGGGAGTATTTTCCGGTTTAATTGCAGTTATGGTAACTATGTTTGGAGGATATGCCTTTTCAAGATTCAGATTCCCGGGAAGAAAATATGGAATCCTTTTTCTACTTATAATACAGATGCTCCCGATTTCTGTTTCGATGGTAGCATATTTCAAAATGCTTCAGATAACTAATCTTTTAAATTCTCTAACCGGACTCATATTGATCTTGGGATTCGGTAATTCTGCTGTGGGAATCTGGTTGATGAGAAATTATGTGAATTCAATACCAAGAGAACTTGACGAATCAGCTTATCTCGATGGGGCTTCAAAATGGAAAGCGTTCTGGAAGATTCTTTTCCCTCTCATGATACCAATGCTAATAACTCAGTTCATTCTTACATTTATTGGTGTATATAATGAGTATATGATTGCCGCTCTATTCCTTTTTGACCCTATGAAGTATCCTTTGGGAGTTGGTTTGAAATCATTCATCGCTGGAAATTATTCAGGAAACTGGGCCACCTTCAGTGCAGCATCTGTTTTAGGTTCAATACCAATACTAATAATATTCTATTCGCTTCAAAAATACGTAGTCAGAGGACTTACAAAGGGAGCTGTCAAAGGGTGAGAGGTAAAATTGGATATGAAATATTTCCAGATAGATTTCACTCTTCTTCCAAAAAAATAAACACAAAAAATTGGAATGAAAATGTAAAGGAAAAACCTGACGGTTTGCATCAATACGATTTTTATGGTGGAGATATTCAGGGAATACTTCAAAAAATACATTATTTGAAATATCTAAATATAGACTTCCTATATTTAACTCCCCTTTTCTGTGCAAAGACAAATCACAGGTATGACTGTACAGATTTTTTTAATATTGATCCTATGCTTGGATGCGAGAAGGATGTTAAACATTTAATCGAGAAACTACACAGTTTAAATATCAGAGTAGTATTCGACGCTGTCTTTAATCATATAAGTAAGAATCACAGGTGGGTAGAACAGGAGAAGGATTATATATTAAAAAACAATGGAAAAATAACTTACTGGTGTAATGTTCCCAATCTTCCTGAACTAAATCTCGAAAATGAAGAATTAAGAAATGTTCTCTGGAATGGAAATAAATCAGTCATAAAAAAGTGGTTCGATATCGGTGTAGATGACTGGAGAGTTGACTGTGCATACGAATTTGGATATAAATTCTGCAGAGAAATAACAGAGAGCGCTCATAAATATGGTGATCATAAAGTAATCGGAGAAATTTGGTCTTATCCGGAAAAGTGGATTAAAGGTCCTTTAGATGGCGTGATGAATTATTATTTTAGAGAACTGATTCAACTTCTATTGAATGGAGAAATTGATGGAACTCTTTTTACAAAAAACGTAGAAAAAACCGTTATTAATTGTAAATTAGAAAATATCTTTAATTGCTGGAATATTCTTTCTTCACATGATACCAGAAGGTTACGAAAGGAATTCGATAAAAATTGGCAAAGCGCCCTTGCTCTTCAATTCACTCTACCTGGAAGTCCGCTGATATACTATGGTGAAGAAATCGGTCTTTCGTCAGAGGGAGATCCTTATTGCCGACAACCCATGCCCTGGAAAATAATTAATGAAAAAAACAAAGATTTGATTCTTTATAAAAAATGGATAGATCTATATAAAAACTCCCCCGCATTGAACAGTGGAAAGATAAAATATCTTGATTCTAATAATGAAAAAATTTCAACTTTTTTAAGATATACAAATAATCTTAAAGAAATGAAATTAATCGTTGTTAATCCTACAGATGAAAGGCAAAATTTTCGACT
>CAZGZM010000098.1:0-8265 GCA_964529955.1 uncultured Thermotogaceae bacterium | reverse complement strand
ACAGATGTACAGTTTGCGGTTATATTTACGATCCTGAAGAAGGAGATATTGATAACGGTATAGAACAAGGAACATCATTCGACGATCTTCCAGATGACTGGGTCTGCCCACTTTGTGGTGTTGATAAAAGTCAGTTTGAAGAATTAGAATAAATAAAAAAAGCGGGGAATCCCGCTTTTTTTAAAATAATGAAAAAACAAATGAAATCATAGGACTAACTATCAATGCTGGAAGAAAATTTCCAACTTTAATCTCTTTTATTTCCAATAACCTTAAACCCAAAGCTATCATCATTAATCCTCCAACTGCAGATAAATTACCGATAAACATTTCAGTCTGCAAAAATGATAAGTGAGAAGCAAAGGTTACAAGTAATCCCTGTATTAAATAAACTCCTAAAGCAGAAAAAAGTACTCCAGATCCAAATGTTGAAGCAAAAACTATTGAAGAAATTCCATCCATTAAAGATTTAATAAAAATTAAATCGTTATTTCCCGACACACCTGCCTGTATAGATCCTATTATTGTCATTGGACCAACTGTGAATAATACAAGTGAAGTTACAAATCCCTTTACAAAATTTGCATCTCCCTTATTTGCTGTTAATTTCTCTAATTTTTTTTCTATATCAATTATTTCTCCTAATATACCACCAACAATCATACTAAATAAAACAATAAGTATTTCTGTTGCATCCAAAAATAAATCTATACCTAAACCCATTGTCAAAAGGCCTATTGCTATAAATACAAGTTTCTTATACTTATCTTTAATTATTTTTCCTGACAGTAAACCAAGAATTGATCCAGCGATAATTGCCAAAGTATTAACTATAACCGAAATATTAAGCATCAAGTATACCTCTGTTTATTAAAAAATATTTCTTTTATTTTATCAGCATTTTTCAATCTTTTATGAATCATTTTATAATTTTTTTCATGAAATCTTTTGGCCTCCCATCAAAATAAATTGATCTTTTTTCTAAGTAAATGATTCTGTCCGATAAAAACAAATAATTTTCTGGATAATTAGTAGAAATAATAATTGTTTGTTCTTTCTTTTTACTGCTTCTTAAAAAGTCAAGCAATTTTTCATAGGAGAAAAAGTCAAAGAGCACATTAGGTTCATCCATCAATAGTAAAGTAGGTTCATGAATAATATTTGAAATTATCGCAATTTTTTTCTTTTCCGATAAAGATAAAGTTCTAGGATTTCGATCTTTCATTAAATTAGGATTCAAACCAAACACTTTCATATAAGAACTATATTTAGTTTCTCGATTGTTAATTTTATAATTCTTCAAAATCCAGATAATTTCTTCATAAATTGTTCTTTGGAAAAATGAATTGTATGGATTTTGAAATACGTACCCTATTTGATTTCTATATTTTTTTTCAAAGGACTTATTTTTTATATTCGTTCCAAAAAAAAATATCTCGCCTTCAGTGGGGAAAATAAGACTTGAAAGCAAAGAAAGAAGAGTTGTTTTTCCTGAACCATTTTTCCCCAAAATCAAAATAAATTCTCCCTTTTTAAGGCTAAATGATAAATCTTTAAGAATATATGAATCACTTGAACTGAACTTATAGGAAACTTTGTTAAATGTAATCATATCTTCCTGCTTCAAATATGCCCTTTTTAAACAAATAATTACATTTTTTCTCACAAGAAATTTTTAATATTTTTTTATTCTCGATAAAAAAATTCCCATTAAATTTTAATGAACCATAAAAACTAGAAGTGGTCATTATAATCGATGAATTTTCAGTGCTATTAAGAATATCAATTATTTTTTTTCTCGAATCTTTATCTATCATAGAGAAGGGTTCATCTAGAAGAATAACATCCGGTTCAGCTATTAAATTTGACAATAATGCAATCATTTGCTTTTCCCCACCTGATAACTCAATAATATCTCTTTTACCTAAATGGTTTATTTCAAAATAATTCATAAATGTATTTACTCTTGATTCTATTTCTTCTTCATTTGAAATGAAGTTTCTACAAACTGAATATAATTCTTCTTCAACTGTTATTGAAATATTTTGAATATCAGGATTCTGAAAAAGATATCCTATTTTGAGATTATTTTTTATTAATCTTTCCCCTGAATATGCTTTTATAAAACCCGCACAAATATCTAAAAAAGAAGTTTTTCCACTGCTATTATTGGCATAAATAATTATTTTTTGATCTTTTCCAATAGAAAAATTTAGATCCTTAAATATATTTTTCTGATTATATTTAAAAGATATATTTTTTAATTCAATAAGACATTCTTCATTCATTGAAGGAAACATAAACTCTAATTCCTCCATTTTTTGACAAAGTAACTATATTCCCAAAGGTTTCTTTCATAATTTCACTAAGCCTTTCTCCTCCTTTATTATGATAAGCTACAAAATGTATTTTCCCACTTTTTGATAAATAATTTGGAGATTCTCTCACAATTTTAGTCCAAATGTTTTTCCCTGCCGCAAAGGGAGGATTGCAAAGAATATTATCAAATAAAAAACCATTCCAGGGTTCAAAAAGACTTCCTTCTCTAATTTCTGGTTTTAGATTATTTTTTAATGAATTTTCTTTGGTATATTTTATAGCCCTTTTGTTTATATCACTCATGTATAAATCTATTTCTGGATTTTCTTTTTTTATAATTATACCTATTAGGCCGTATCCACATCCTATATCTAAAATTCTTTCATTAGCGCTTATCATTGAATTTTTGATCAATTGTAAACTAGCTTTATCTGGTTTGTTAAAAGAAAAAACTCCAGATGGAGTTTTGAATGGATAATGCGAACCATTAAAAAAAACATCTATTTCTTTAACTCTAAGAACTGATTTAGGATTTCTTGAATAATAATGTTCATTACTGCTCATCCAAGCTTACCTAATTTCCTTCCTCCAATTAAGTGCCAATGAAGATGTATTACTTCTTGACCAGCATTTTTTCCAGTATTTACAATTAACCTATACCCTTCTTCAGATAGATTCTCAGCATTAACTATTTCATCAACCAAACAAAACAATTCTTTTAAAATATCTCCACTAAAATTTCCAAGTTCTCCAGGTTTTTCAACATGTTTTTTAGGAATTATTAGTATATGTATTGGTGCTACAGGATTAATATCTTTTATTGCGATATAATTTAATGATTCTGCAATTGTATTTGTTGGTATTTTTCCCTCAATAATTTTACAAAAAATACATTCCATATTGTTTCCTCCATTTAAAGTCTAGAATTTCGTAGAATATCAATAAATAATTCAGCCCCAGCCAAACAACATTTTTCAAAATTATTATTATAATCTTCAGAAGCATTTTCATCACAAAAATCCAAAATTACTTTGATTATATAAAAATTTGTTTTATTTGCATTGGAAGTAATTGCAACTGCTGCAGAATCCATATCAACACATAGAGCATCATACTCATTATAAAGTTGTTGCTTCAATTCAACATCAGCTATTAAAGAATCTCCTGAAATTATTGTTCCAAATTTAACATTAGGAATATCTTGTTTAATTTTTTTAAAAATAACAGCTGCTTCTAAATTTGAATTTATTTTTATTTGATGAATAGGTAGTTTCTTATCATATTCTATAAAACCTGTTCCAACTACTATATCACCTATTTTCAAATCCGGGGCTATTGCCCCTGCTCCAGAAATAAGAATTATTTTTTCAGGCTTAAAATAATCGATAAACTTTTGACAAATCATGGTTGTATCTATTTTGCCTATAAAACCACTAGTAACAACAATTTCATTTTCTCCAATAATACCTCTACAATAAGGCCTATCTAATAATTCTCCTGATTCTAAAATTAACATTTCATCTATTAAAGGCTGAACTTCTGGTTTGAAAACTCCTAATAATAATATCATTTTGATCACCTCATTTGAATTATACAATATATTATTATCAGCTTGAATTTTTAATTCATTTATCCTAAAATTAAATGAATTTAGTTAGGAGTTCTAATTATTGTGAATGTAAATATTGGAGAACTTTCAGCTTTTTTTACAGCAATTTGCTGGACAATAACTGCACTTTCCTTTGAATATGCTGGAAAAAGGGTTGGATCATTATCAGTTAATTTAATAAGATTAATTTTTGCTTTCTTTCTTTTAAGCTTTTATGGATTATTTTCAAGAGGATATTTTTTACCCTTTGATGCTTCTAGAGAAAATATTTTATGGTTATCCATATCAGGAATAATTGGATTTGTTATTGGAGATTTATTCTTATTTCAATCATTTGTACTAATTGGTTCCAGGATTTCTTTATTAATAATGTCGCTAAGTCCTCCAATAACTGCTGTTTTAGGTTATTTAATTCTTAATGAATCTTTATCATATTTATCCATAATAGGTATGGTAATAACAATATTTGGAATATTACTTGTTATACTTAATAAAGAAAAAAAGTCAAAAATCAAATTTTCTCATCCTCTTAAGGGAATTGTTTTTGCTTTTATTGGAGCTCTTGGTCAATCATTTGGGTTAATTTTTACAAAATTGGGATCTATTGATTACGATCCCTTTGGTGTTACACAGATCAGAGTTATAACTGCGATTATTGGATTTAGTATTTTTTTTAGTTTTAAAAAAGGGCTTTGGAAAAAAGTTTTTATCACTTTTAAATCCAAAAAATCATTATTATTTATTACTCTTGGTTCTTTTTTTGGCCCTTTTCTAGGAGTAACACTTTCTGTAGTTGCTTTAAAATATGCTCCTGCTGGAATTGTATCTACAATATCTTCAATAACCCCTGTTTTAATTATTCCGTTTTCCTTTTTTCTCTTTAATGAAAAAATAGTAAAAAAGGAAATTATAGGGGCAATAGTATCAGTACTTGGTGTCTCAATATTATTTATTACATAATTGTTATCACATAAAAAAAGGTGCTTTAGCACCTTTATATTTTAACTTGTATTGGTGTTTGCTTACTTAATTTTCTTGTAGCAGAACCACCAATCTTTACATTCTATTTCTCCATTTTTCTGAGCTTTTCTTCTCTTTTCAATTTCTTCAGTATTTCCTGCTGGGGGAACAATTACTTTATCATCTAGGAAATCATTGTTCGGCCAATTTTCAGGCATAGCCACCCCTCTTTCGTCTGACCCCTGCAAAGCAATCAGTGCCCTAAAGACTTCATTAACACTTCTTCCAACTTCCTGTGGATAATACATCATCAGTCTTAATATTCCATTGGGGTCAACTATGAAAACTGCTCTAACAGTGTTTGTTCCCTTTTTTTCATGAAGCATTCCAAGTTCTTTAGAAACCACGCCTAACTCATCAGCTATAACGGGGAAAGGAATTTCAACATCTAAATTTTCCTTTATCCATTCTACCCATTTTAAATGAGAAAAAACCTGGTCAACTGATAATCCTATTAATTCAGCATTGTATTTTTTAAACTTTTCCGCATTTTTTGCAAATCCAACAAACTCAGTTGTACAAACTGGAGTAAAATCTCCTGGATGGCTGAATAATACAAACCACTTTCCCTTAAAATCATCTGGTAGATGCAAAACTCCTTTTGTAGTTTTAACAGTTAATTCTGGAAATTTATCTCCCAATAATGGTAATTTTGAAATGTTTTCCATAATATACCTCCTTATAATTTAGAATAATTCTAATTAATTATACTATGTTTACCAAATTAAATCAAGTAAAAAATTTAAAAATCTTTTACCGCCCTGTATGCTAAATATCCATATTTTGAACTTTTATTTCTTTTCCAAACACTTCCGTTATATGAATATATGTATGCATATTCTTCATCATATTCTTCTGATGTCCAATAATAAATTATTTTTTTATTTGGATTCCAAAGGGGTGTTTCCTTATCTGGAGTCAAACTATAGCTAGCTATTTCATTTTTCTCATCCCAGACACCTCCGGCTAATTCATTATGAAGCATAGATGATTGAATTAATTCATCTATTGTAGGCAGCCTCCATATATAAATGGGTTCATCTAGTAAAGTCTCCCCATCTTCTGATAATCTAGAGCAATAATCTTTAGCTTGTTCCCAAGTTAATCCGCCCTCCCATGGCCAACCAGGTCCATGCGCTGCCCATACTAAATTATAATCTTCCGTTTGTATTATCCTTTCATCAAAATTTTCATCATTAACTCTCTGATTCACACGAATAAAATTTGGTAATCCAAAAACAAAAATTATTGTTAAAGGTACAAAAATTATAAGTAAATAAGCAACTTTTTTTGGTTCTGGTTTGCCAAAAAAATAAAGTGATCCAATTATAATAATCGGTATTACAATTAATAATCCAATAACCTGAAAAGAAGCATTTCTAAAGAAAATTCCTAAAAACAAAGCAATAGCAAAAAAAATGATTCCACCAACTTTATTCCATTTAATCGCAATCAAACTAAAAACTGTAACCAAAACAGGTATGGAAAGATATTGAATAAACATAATTAAAATATTTTCAATTAAGGAAGCAGAATACCAACCTTCGTGAAAATTTTCTATTATTCCCCAGTAACTCCATAACGATGCAATAGCTATACTTATTACTACACCAAACCACCCAACCAATCTTTTAACCATAAATATTCCTCCACAAAAAATAAAGGCGATAAGCAGCCATCACCTTTATTATACTAGATCAATTTTTTTTTAGTTATTTTTTTGCTACAACATGATCAATTGCAAATTCTTGACCTCCGATAGCAAAGGAATTTACCTGCCCAGAAATTACTAATTTATATTTATTTGATCCTAAATTTATCACATTTACGTTATAAACACCATATGAACCTGCTAAACTCATGGGGTTTCCAGTTATTATTGGAGGTGTTGGAGCTGAAGTATTAACATAAAGATTAATGGTTCCTCCATAAAACCCAAAATAAAGTGAAATCTCACTTCTAGGATAATTAAAGCTAAAGCGGAGGTTAATGTTGTTTAACCACATATCTTTTCCAGTATGTCCAGCTTCACCCATATTTCTGATTTCACCATTTCCCCCAGTTGTAAAAGTAATAGGGGTCCACCAATATTTCTCAAAATTCATAGTTGTTCCTAATTCACTTATAGACATTCCTACATTATAAGTGGCTCCTACAGCAAAACCTTCAAAATCAACATAAGCAACTAAATTTGGTATTAAAAAACAGCCCGTTAAAGATAACAGAATTAGAAATAATAAAGATAATTTGATAATCTTTTTTTTCATATAAATTCCTCCTCTTTGAGATGGAAAATTTTATCACAATCTACTATAATTAACCAAGAATAGAAGGAGTTTAAGCATATTAGAGGTAAATTATGCCAATTTTTTTGATTTATGATTCTGAAGAATGGTCAAATATTCAAATATATAATAATCTAAAGGACAAGGGTCTTGATATTAAAAAAATTAATTTAGAAAAAGACATAATAGATTATGAAAATATATTTAATAGCGAAATGATAATAAATAGGGTTTTTCCTAGTTCTCTTCAAAGGGGTAATCAGAGAGCATATAAAAAATCAAAATTATTATTTAAAAAGATTAATGAAAAAGGAATTTTTATGATTAACTCCTATGAGGCATATTTAAATGATTTTAGTAAAATTAGGACCTATAGTATTTTACGAAATGAAAACATTCCGATACCTGAAACTCATCCTTTTGAATCATTAACATCTGTATTTTTAAGTACCCCATTTATTATAAAACCTGATTGCAGCGGAAGATCTAAAAACACTTTTATTATAAAAGATAGAACAGATTTAATTAATTTTAGAATACCTTCAAATAATAAAATGATAATTCAAAAGTTCATTTCACCAGATTTAGGTTTCACAACAAGGGTTGAAATATTAGGAAATGAAGCTATGGTAATACTAAAAAGATTTATCAATAAAGAAGAAATGTCATCATATCATTCAGGATCAAAATATGAACATTATAATAATGCTAACCAAAGTATCATTGATATTTCTCGACAAGCTCTAAATCTTTTAAAAATAGATATGGGTAGTTTGGATATAATTGAAACTAAAAATAATGAATTCTTCATAATTGATGTAAATGCCACTTCTAATTTTTCTATAGATAATATAAATTTTTTAGGGTTTGATCCTATAAAAAAATTTTCAAATTATATTTATAAAAGATATTTAGAACTCTGATTTAATATATTTATCAGGTATCTTAAATGAAAATCTACATCTCTCGTTTCCATGAAGCACAGATTCAACCACTTCTACTTCTAAATTTTCTCCAAAAATAAAATCAAAC
>CAZGZM010000097.1:0-8309 GCA_964529955.1 uncultured Thermotogaceae bacterium | reverse complement strand
GCTTTTTTATATAATCTAATATACTATTCTTTTATTCTTGTATAATAAATTGGAGGTGAATAAATTGTCAAAAATAGTAGCTTTAGAATCAACCGTTATCGCTCATGGGTTACCTTATCCTAAAAACTACGAAACAGCCTTAAATATGGAAAAAGCAGTTAAAGAAAATGGTGGAATTCCAAAAACAATAGGAATAATAGATGGAAAGATAATAGTGGGTTTGAATAATAAACAGGTAAAGTTCCTTTCAACAGGAAAGAATATCTATAAACTGGGAACAGCAGAAATTCCTGTAGCAACGGCTCAAAAATATAACGGAGCAACAACGGTAAGTGGTACGATGCTTATTGCCAGCAGAAATGAAATAGAAATATTCGCAACAGGTGGAATCGGGGGAGTTCACAGGGATGTTGACTGGGATGTTTCTCAGGATATCATCGAACTATCAAAAACAAATATGATAGTCGTTTCCTCAGGCTTTAAAAGTATCTTAGACGTGAAGAAAACCATAGAATTTCTTGAAACATTTCAGATAACCGTATTGGGATATAAAACAGATACTTATCCTCTTTTCCACAGCAGAAACAGTAAATACAAGATACCCTTTAGAGTTGATTCATCTGAAGAAATAATGGAAGTATTCAAAGAAAAGAAAAGACTCGGAATAGATGGAGCGGTTCTAGTATTCAATCCGGTACCAGAAAAGGACGAAATACCCTTTGAAGAACTGGACTCACTGATTCAAAAAGCAGTAAAAAAAGCAAATGAAGAAAAAATAAGCGGAAAATCACTTACACCATTCCTCCTTTCTTACCTTTCCGAAATATCTGATGGTAAAACACTTAAAACAAATATATCGCTGCTCTTGAATAACGCAAAACTCGGAGGGCAAATTGCAGGGATTGAAAATAAATGAACTATATTTTAAAAAACGGTAGAAAGTTCTCTTTAAAAGACGGAAATTTTATTAAAGAAGACATTTTCATACAGAACGGAAAAATAGTCAAGAAATGTTTTGGAGAAGAAATAAACCTGAAGGGTGCCTTTGTATATCCCGGTTTTGTCGATAGCCACTGTCATTTAATGGGAACCGGATACAAAAAATCCATAATAGAACTTGATGAAGTGAAGGGAAAAACTTCTTTTTCAAAAATCCTTAAAAATTACAAGGGAGAAATGATCCTTGGAAGGGGCTGGGATGAAAATGTTCTCGGTTTTTTACCTACTCGGGATATTCTCGATTCCATCGAAGATAGCAGACCAATTATTCTTACAAGAAGATGTGGTCATATCGCAGCTCTTAACTCATCAGCCATAGAAAAATTTGATCTCTTCGACCTAAATGAACTAGATAAAACGGATGTAAAAAATGGAATATTCAAAGAAAGAGGTCTAACAAAAATAAATCGGGAACTCTGGAAAAACAAAGAAACGATAAATGATTATTTAAAAAGGGGAACAGATGAATTTCTTCAGTATGGTGTAACATCAGTCCACTCTGATGACCTCAACGGAATAAATGATTCTTATACCCTAAACCTCCTTTCAGAGCAGAAAAATATCAGAGTTTATGAGAAATACAAAGTATCATCTCCCTCACAGATAAATGAAATAAATAAATATAAAAATCTTGAAAATCCATTTTTTAAATTAAGAGCTGCAAAATTATTCATGGATGGTTCCCTTGGTGGAAGAACAGCTGCTCTTATGGAAGATTATAGTGATGATCCCGGCAACAAGGGAGTCCTGCTTTTAAAAAACAGGGAACTCTCCAAATATATAAAAGAAGCAGAAAAAAACGAAATAGAACTATGTATACATGTAATAGGTGATAAATCCCTTGAAGAAGCAATAAAAGCCTTCGAATCCTTTGATGAATTAAAAACCGAGCACAGACTCATTCATGTTCAAATAGCTTCAGAGGAACAGTTAAAAAGAATTAAAAAACTCAATATGAGACTTTCAATACAACCAGCCTTTTATTCATCAGACCTGATAATCTCTGAAAAAAAATTGGGAAAAAAAAGACTCTTCTCAAAGGGTTATCCTTTCAACAAAATGAGAGATCTAGAAATAAATCTTTCCTTCTCAACAGATTCACCAATAGAGAGCGCTAGTCCATTCAAAAATATATCTTCAGCTAATCACTTTTTCAGCAGGTTTGAATCTCTCTATTACTATACACAGGCAGGAAAGAATTTTGAAGATAAAAAAACTTCAGTTGAACTTATTCCTGGAAATAATGCAGATCTATTCGTTTCAGAAACAGATCTCTTAAACTCGACAAATGAAACTCTCATTAATGGAAAGGCATTAATGACCTTAGTTGATGGAGAAGTTGTATATGAAGAATAAGCGGGGCTTCTAAACCCCGCTATTTTATAAACTTATCCTTCCTTTTTATCACTGTTGAAAAGGTGAACATCCATCTGAGGATATGGAATATTGACATTTTTGGAATCGAAAGCCTTCTTAACCTTCTCATTCAAATCCCACTGAACAGCAAAATTATCAGATGATTTTAACCAGAATCTTACCTTAAAATTAAGTGAACTTTCAGCAAGTGCGTCAAGAACAACAATAGGAGGAGTAGGATCGTTCAATATTCTTTCATCCCCAGCAATTAATTCCTTTAAAATCTTCTTTACCTCATCAATATCGTCATTATAACCAACACCAAAGGTCATATCAACCCTTCTGAATTCCTTCTTCGAAAAATTTGTGATAACGTTTGTCGTGAGCTTATTATTGGGAACAATAAGCGTCTTATTATCAGGCGATAAAAGCGTAGTATTCAAAATCTCGATAGTTTGAACCGTTCCCATACCATCCGAAAATGAAATAAAATCTCCCGATTTGAACTGCTTAAAGAACAAAATCATCGCACCACTGGCAAAATTACTCAAATTATCCTTAAGTGCAAGACCAAGAGCGGTGGTTAACCCAAAAAGAATAGCAGTGAAAGAAGTCATATCTATTCCAGCTGTACTCAGGGCAATAATTATAATTACCAGTTTCAGCACAAAATCCAGAAGCGAAAGCATAAAACCGATAAGAGATCTCTCAAAATTCGATTTTTCCAGAACCTTCATTAAAATTTTCTTTACAATCTTTATTCCAAACCAACCAACGACAAGTATTATCACCGCAGTAACTACATCAATCAATAGTGCCATCCAATCCATTAAAAATCCCTCCTACTTATAAAATATGTGATATAACATTATTATATAACAACAGGAGCGTGTGCTATGGTAGTATTTGCTGTATTAGAAATAGTTATAAATCTTCTTTCCTTCATTTATTATGGAATTGATAAAAGAAAAGCCATCAAAAACAGATGGCGAATAAGTGAAAAAACATTGTTGATAATAAGTTTAATCGGTCCACTTGGTGCTTTATTGGGAATGTATGTATTCAGACATAAAACTCAAAAATTATACTTTAAAATTCTGGTTCCTGCATTTTTGGTAGTTCATGTCGTTATTTTACTTCTCGTTTTCAATCCTTTCTAAATACAAATCGCTGAAAACTGATTTGAATTCCTTTCCCTTTGGAGAACAACAGTAAAAACCAACCATGAGCTGATTCTGTTCCCTTTCAAGATGGCACATTCTCATTTGAACCCACTCTTTTTTCTTTAAATAATAAATAACGAAGTCATCTCCCCTTCTGATAAGTCTTAGAGGCATTTCGTTATTCTTGGGGTCGAACTCCTGAGTTGACCAATCTGAATAACCGAATCTTGTAACAACTGCCCCTAGATATGCTTTTCCGGGCTCTTCAAATTCAAGAGATGTTTTAATCCATGTAAAATCGGAATACCTCACCATCAAGCCAGCCTGATCATATTGATTCTTAAATATAGAAGTTACCTTAGCACCTAAATCAAAATCTCCATTAATGAAGGTGTATAGAAAATGCCCATTATCATTTTGAAAACCATAATGCGTTCTCTGCCAGAAATCTGTATTCTCAGCAGTTACAACCTCAAGATTATCTTCGGTTATTATAAACTTTTCCGGAGGATTCATCCATTGAAAATTATTGTTTAAATTCACTTAAAACTCTCTCCCTTGATTCAATATCCCATTGAAGGAATTCATTAATTTCATAGCTCATTTTTATTAATATATAATACCAGTAAATCCCAAATGTAATTATAGCAAGAATAATAAATAAACCAATATTTCTTCTCTTGATGATTTCACCAGATAAAATAAACTTATCGCTTACATATTGGTAAACCTTGCTTTTTGCATCCTGAAGCTTGAAAGATGCAGAAAAAACATTCTGCAGATAAATTGCTGCAAAAATTAAACCTATGAGATTTATAACGAATAAATACCAGTTAATGTACCCCACAATAGCACAGACAAGATAAATCCAGTAAGCCCAATCGTATATTTCAATGGTCTTCAATCTTGATTCAAGGGCAACAATTGCATTTTTCTTCTGCTCATCTTCAATATTCTCTTTAACATGATTTAAAATAAACAGCGTATTCTGAATATTTGTTTTAATAGCCTGAGACCACTGATAAAGAACAATAAAAATCAATATAGCACTGACAAGCTGGAAAATAATCCCAATACCAACATAAAGAGTAGCAATACCTATAACACTTAAAACTACAGCAATAATAGCCATCTCCTTACTAACATATTTCTCCTGAACTAGACTTGAAATCACAGAAACCCCCCCTTTATTAATTTTTTAGTAAAATTCATTTAACCAATTATATCAAAATGAATAGAAAATAAATAATAGTTAGAACAATAGTCTAACAGTGGATTAACCATAGACCAACAATTGGCCAACAGTTGTGTGAGGAAAAGTGGTGAAATTCTTTACTGAAACTCTTTCTGGGTCTTTACCTGGAATTTCAAAATTCTTACTTTCATATTTTCTATTTTCTTAATTTCCTAATTTCTTGCCTTAAAATTCTCCCCTGGGTTATACGAAATCCTGAATAATTAAAAGAGGAAATTCCTTAAAAGTTTTCCAATTTTTTCTCCTTTCTTTTATTTTTTTTATTTAGTTATCATCTATAGACTAGTCTTTATGAATTATATCTGAAATTCCCTTTTCATTTATTTTCGATATTAAAGAAATTAATTCATTTAATGAAATTTTCTTTTCCCCTTTAAACCAATAACTCATAATCCCTATCATTCCCGAAAGCACATATTCCAATAAATAATCGAAATCAAGGGAATTTATTTTTATATCTTCCTTCATTTCTTCTTTTATAAGATTTTTTGTAGAGTTTTTTAATCTTGTTGCGAAAGAGGGATCACCATTATCGCCAAGTAAAACTGAATAAAATTCCCTGTTCTCTTCATATATTTTTATAAAACTTTCTAAAGTAACACCATACTTTTTACTCATAATATTTATCGGAGGGAGAAGTTCCTTTGTAGGGATGAGTTTATCTTCAATTTGTTCAAGCACATCATAAATATCAATGAAATACTCGTAAAAAGTGCTTCGATTATAACCAGCTGTCTGACAAATCTCTTTAATTGTAATTCTTTCAATCCTTTTTTTCTTATAAATTTTCCAAAAAGCATCCAGAAATTTTTGTTTTGTTTTAGATTTTACACTTGACTTAGTTTTCACTATTCTTCCCCTTCAAATCCAACAATCTACTCCGAATTGTTGGTTGATTTTTGAATATATCTTCATTATACTTTTATTATACAACACGTTGTTGGATTATTAAAAGGGTGGTAAAAATGATAACAATTTTATGTTCGGGCTCAAGAGGGGATTATCAACCTTACATTTCACTAGCTCAAGAAATAATGAAAAATGAAAAAAGTGTTCGGATTGTCGGGATCAAAGAATATGAAAATTTTATAAAAGATTATGGAATTGATTTCTATTCATTAGAAGCGGATTACAAATCATTAAATGTAAATCCGGAAATAATAAAACAAGCTCAAAAAGCTGATAATACTCTTAAAATGCTTTTATCGTTCAATAAAATGAAAAAATATGGAGTTGAACTTGCCGATAAACTCTACAATGCTTGTGAAGGCAGCAAATTAATAATATATCATCCCGGGATGACTATTGGATACTTCGCTGCTCAAAAATTAGGTATTCCATCAGTTCTCGCTTCTCCTTTTCCCTTACATAAAACGAAAGAAAGAGTTTCAGTTGTCAGATATGGCAGAAGCAAAGCTAGTGATATTTCAATTTCGATGAGTTACAAACTTTTACAGGAGATGCTCTGGATGGCCTCAAAAAATATAGTGAAAAAGTTTTGGAAAGAGAGATATGGAAAATTACCCGAAAATTTTAGTTGTCCTTATGAAAAAGTTGACGAAAATAATCCAGCTATTATTTCATGTAGTAATTATGTTTTTAGCAAACCCAATGATTGGAATAAAAATGTACATCAATACGGTTATTGGTTTGTTGATGAATCAGAGAGTTATATTCCTTCTAAAGGGTTAAATGATTTTCTCCAAAAAGATGAAAAACCTATCTATATTGGATTTGGAAGCGCATTTAACAAAGAACAAAAAGAAAGTATATTGAAGAAAATAATTATGGCTTTGAATATAACATCAAAAAGAGCAATTATAAGTGGCATGGGACATTTTAACAATCTACCGGAAAATATTATAACCGTAGATAATATCCCTCATTCCTGGCTATTTAATAAGGTATCTGCTGTTTGTCATCATGGAGGAGCAGGAACGACAGCAGCGGGATTTAGAGCTGGAGTACCAAGCATTATTATTCCCTTTTCAAACGATCAATTTGCGTGGGCTTACAGAGCATACGAATTAGGTGTCGGTTCGGTTCCAATTCCTTATAAAAATTTGACTTCACAAAATCTTGCTCAAGCAATAAGAAGTATATATAATGAAAAAATAATAAATAAATCAAAAAGGCTATCCGAGCAAATAAAATCTGAAAACGGTGTAAAGGATGCAGTAAATAAAGTAACAGAACTTCTAAAATGACTTAAATGATCATGGACCAAAATACAAGAGTGCTCTTAATTCCAAATTATATTCTTTAAGTTATATCCTGAATCATTTTTTAATTCTTAAAGTTAAAAAGATAAAAGTATAAAAGTGCTTTTTGAGTGAATGGCTTAAAAGCGAAAAATGAGTTTTTGATTAATCCTTGAAACATAAAAACAATCTCCTGATGTAAACCGGAGACTGCTTCTGTATCGTTAAAAAATCGTTCGTCTTTTTTTCTTCAAATCATCCATAATGAAGTTCTTTACTTTATTCAACTGATAAAAAGTCCAGCAGTTAAATGGTCCGTAGTTAAAACTGAATTTACTTTCATACTTCTTGAATTCATCATAGGGAAGAAGGCTCATAATTTTTTCTCTTTCGTAATGAGCCATCCTAACCATGCAGACAGCATCTTTAAAACTCAATAGAGGTATGAATGAATAGAACATCTTCTTGAGAGGAAATCCTTCACAGAAACTGAGATTCTTTTCAAGCAAAATGCATTTTTCTCCGTTTCTGCAGAGACCACTTTTGCATATTTCATACTGCTTTGTGAAGGTTATAAAATCTTTGTATGAATCAACTGTGCATTTCTCTACCGGAACAAATCGAGGATTACCTTCTTCGTCTTTGTATAAGTTACCGCAGATATCAGTCTGCTTTATATTATTTTCCATAATAAAATTATTTATTCCTTCTACTAATTCATCATCTACAAATTCCAGTGGTTTTTCCTCTTTTGTTTCGAGATTTAATTGTTTATTAATGATATTCGCTACTCTAAGATTTTCACTCATTTAACTGTTCCCTTTTTCTTCTTTCTTCCATTTCTTTCAAATATCTTTCTTTAGTTGTGAGATAAGACTCTATTCTAAAATTCTTTTTATCGAAGCTCTTATCAAAGCTCCCAACCATTATCTTATCGAAATTATCCTTTTCGAGAATCCATTTTAGATTAGCAAGAAACTGCTTGTCCTCGATTCGATTATTGAGAAAATCTGATTCATGAACCTTATTAAAGAAGTTAGTCCAGCCTTCAGTATTCTTAAGATACTTATTTCTCTTTTCAATAAGGTCTTCAATAAAACCAACACTGACAGCATCGAAAGCAGGAAGATCTCTACATGTTTTGTTGTATAAATTAATAATTTTTAGATGAAGAAGATGAGGATGAAGATGGTCCCTTTGTTCTTAATTTTCTGTTTCTTTTTCATTCTTCTTCTTCTCTTCTTCTCTTATCTTCTCTTCTCTTATATAGGAGCTCATCCTTTGACCATGATTAGTACTATCATTTGGTTCATACTTAATACCATGATTGATACC
>CAZGZM010000096.1:0-8350 GCA_964529955.1 uncultured Thermotogaceae bacterium | reverse complement strand
TTTTCTATTATCTACCTGTATGTCTATCTATTCTTTGATACTTCTTTAAACTAATAACCAATGACTAGTTACCTTCAATTGGTTTTTTTCAGTAGTTGAAAAAAAAATCAGAAACATACTATTTAAATGTAGTTTTTTATTATAAATAAATGATATTATTAAATATCAATAAAAATTTAAAAAAGGAGAAACATTATGAAAAAAAGTATTTTTTTCCTTCTGTTATTTGTATTTATTCTTCTATTTAATTCAGGATGTGTTTCAGGTCCAAATATACCGATAGCTCCTGAAGGATTTGTATATGTACAGGGTGGAACTTTCAGCATGGGAAACACAAGAGGAGATCCAGAAGGGTTAGCTGATGAATTGCCTGTTCATCAGGTTACTCTGAATTATGATTTATTTATGTCGAAATTTGAAGTAACATATTTAAAATTTTTAGAATTTGTTATTGGAGCCAATGTAAATACAGATGGAACTAAGGATGGAAGATTATTATTTGACATATCTAATAATAGTTGCAAAATAAAACATGATGGAATTACATTTAATATCGTTTCCGGATATGAAAATAAACCAATGCAATTTGTTTCATGGTGGGGAGCACTTTATTATTGTAACTGGTTGAGTACGGAAGAAGGATTACCAGTAGCTTATGATCTTGGTTGCGGAACCTTAATAAATTATCCTACAAATACAGGGTATAGGATTCCTACCGAAGCGGAATGGGAATATTCTGCAAGAGGTGGGCAGAAGGATATAACAGGGGGAGTAGAAGCAAATGATTATAAATACTCTGGAGGAAATGATTTAAATGTAGTGGGATGGAATTTTGATAATTCAACATTAATTCTCCATGAAGTAGGTTTAAAATCGCCAAACGAACTAGGAATATACGATATGAGTGGTAACCTTTGGGAATGGTGCTTTGATAAATTTCAATCTGATTATTACTCAGTATCTCCTTCTGTAAATCCAACCGGAGGTACCGGATCGGATAGGAATTTCAGAGGTGGAAGTTACTATGAAACGTATAGATGTAGAGTTGCACAAAGATGGCAAAGAAATCCAGAACTATGTTTTCTTGATGTAGGATTCAGAGTTTGTCGAACAGTTGAATAAATCGGTAAATAAAAGTGTTTTTAAATTAGATGGAACGGTTAATTAATTTAATAAATCGATATTTTCGTGAATGTTGTGTTTTTTATATAGGAAGAGAGAGGAGGAAAAATGAGACAGTCACTCGCTCACATAGTGACTGTTTCATTTTCTTTGAGTATATACAATAGTTCTTTCTATTCTTTTTTTAAAGAAATTTTTTTTAGGAAAACTCTTCCTAAATGTACCCTCAATGAGGAGAATATTAAAAGATAGATAATAGAAGCTGTTAATTTTAAAAATTATCTTTACAATTGAATTATATGTGAAAATAAATAAAAAAAGTGAGTTCTTTCGAACCCGATAATCAATAAAGCCTTAAGCAAGTCTAATCGTGTCTTTGAACATTTATTAATATAAATAATAACATTATTTTGAATTTTTAATAAATACAAGACAAATTTAGTTTGAGAATATTCATTCAAATAGCTTTTTTATTTCTTTTATTCAAATGATAATCTCTTATTTTGATAACCCATTCTCTATTTGACCATAGACCGCAACCACCATTTTTTCTTTGCCATTTATCGTGATTTTCTCTAAGGTAAAGAAAGAATTCAGAAGATAAAGCTTCCTTCAAAGAAGTTTCCCTTATATTATGAACTGAAAAGGGAGCGAAGGGGCATGGTTCTAGAAATCCTTCTGGACTTAAATGAATAAAACCTTTTCCTGATGCAGGGCATCCTCCATATTTTTCATCTCTTCCTGGTAATACAACAAAAAGAACTTTACCTTCTTTTCTTTTATCATCAACATTCTGTAGAAATTCCTCGCGTTGGTTATTATCAAGGGAAAGATATTCACTACCCTTCTTAAGGGGAACAAATTCTTCAAAAAAAACAATTTTCGCTCCAAAATCAATAATTTTTTTAATGAATTCATCAGATGTAATATAGCGAAAATTACCGGAGGTTGATGTAACGGATACTCCGAAGAAAATACCGGCTTTTTTCATTTTTTCAAGGCCTTCACGCACTTTGTCATAAACTCCTTCTCCTCTTCTTGCATCCGTGATATTTTTATTACCCTCTAAGCTGAGAATGGGGATTATATTTCTTGTGTTCTTTAGAAATTCAATTGCTTTATCATCTATTAAAGTACCGTTTGTAAAAACCGGAAAAGCAATTTTCGGAAATTCTTTTGCTAGTTTGAGAATATCCATTCTCATAAAGGGTTCGCCGCCAGCTAATAAATTTATTGAAACTCCTAAATCTTGGGATTGTCTTAAAAAATCTCTATATTCTTCAACGGAAAGTTCGTTGCTTGTATTTAGTTTTTTAGCGTTAGAGTAGCATCCTATACATTTTAAATTGCATTTGCCTGTAATACTTGAAATTATTACCGGAGGAACTGAAAATCCCCTGTCTTTATTAAGGTTTCTTACCTTTGAGGCTTCGACTTGATTCTTAATTATTTTACTAATATTGGGAATACTTGATGGATTTTTCAGAGTTAATTTCATAACTGTTGAATAAAATTTTAAAAGCGATTTATTAAACCCTTTTTCAAAATTTTTCATTTCTCTCCCTCCAAATTTTCTTCGTTTTTATTCATTTTTTTCATTTCAATTTTTTTATAAGGGTTTAATACTTTGTCGATGTTACTTTCCATAATTTTAAGAAGTTCCTCAGGTGAATACTCATAAATTCCAAAAAAATACATGTAGAGCATTCCAAACATATTTGGAGTTAATATGCGCTCTATGGAAGCACCAGTGTCCTTTTCTAGAGAAAGCTCTTTTTCATATTTTATTAAAAAATTTAATCTGTCACTACCCATTTTATAAAACTTGGGCATTAAACTTATATCTGTAGAAAATCTTGCTCTTGAATTTCCAGACATAAAAATAGTTTTAAAAAGAAGGGGATTTTCTAAAAAATAATTAGCATAAACTAGGAAAGGAGCCTTTATCTGATCTGTCATTAATTTTTGTTTTTTAATTTCCTTTACCATGAGAATATTTATTTCTACCATAAATTCATCAACGCTTTTCATAAGAAGTTCATCTAAATTGCTAAAATAATCATAGATACTAGAAGCAGAATAACCAGCTATTGATGCAATTTCTTTTGCGTTAATCATGGTTTCATCACCTGTTTTCAAAACTTTCTTTGCTGCTTCTATAAAAAAACCTTTTCTTCTTTGGTGTCTCAGTTCTTTCTTATCCATATTTATCTCCTTTATAAAATGAATATCATTAAGAAATTTTTATCTTATCTGCTAACCATTTCTTTGATTTCATTTATTTACATATTTCCTTTATGGATTCATCAGTACTCTCGTACTTTAATTCAGCAAGATTTCTTAGATAATCATTAATGTCTGAATCAGAATATCCTGATTCAAAATCATTTTCTTTTACGAAAATAATCTTTTCATCATTCTTATTTAGAGTTTCGGTTGATGCTTTATTAAACAGTCCATTTCTTTCTTTAAATCCTAGTTCTTTTTTTCTCATAATTTACTCTCCTGTAAAAACCGAACATAATTCGAAATAACAAATATAGTTTACTATAATAAATAATGTTCTGTCAATAGTGAAGAAAGTAATATTTTTTTTGAGAAGAGTAATATCTATGAATAGGATTTAAGAAAAAGATTTATAAAGGAGAAAAAGTTTTGATTCCTCAAATATTCTTAAAATTTTTTCTTATGTGAAAGATATTCAGAGTTGAAATAAGAATCATTGTAAAAATTGTAATGATTAGTAAAGAGATGTAGGTAGAATTAAATTCTATTTTAGAACCATGACTTCCTAGAAAATCGAGAGAAATCCCACCATAAATTAATGGAATAATGTACCAGAAAGATTTTCCAAAGTTATTATTTTTTAATCCTGGAGTTTTATATTCTATCAACGAAAAAATTTGAAAGATAATATACATTGTGAAAAACCACCCAAAAAAATTACTTAATGGTACACCAAAATATGCTCCCCCATCTTCCCAAATCCAGTATTTCCTTACTGTAGATTTCAGGGGGTCCATACTTAAATCCCATGCTAACATAATTAGTGATGAAATCAGAGGAAGAGTGAAAATATGTTTTTTTGAAATATTTTCCTTAAGTTCATTCATAAATATGCATCCCATTGTCCATGAGAGGTATCCAACAATAAAATAAGCTATATTAACTACGATTGGAACATAAATCAATTTAAATCCTAAGAGGTCTGTATAATAATAATTTCCAAATGGAAATCCAGTCAATATGCTCAAAGCTTCTAAGAACCACGAAATAAAAAAGGTAAGGGAGAATAAAATGAGAATTTTCTTGAAACCATATCTAAAATAACCATGAAGAATGACTGCTATGAAAGCAACGAGTAGTCCGTTTATCCAGAAATTAGAGCTTATTCTTCCAAGAAGATTGAAAGCGCTGATCACTGAAATAATCAGATATGAAGCTGTAAGAATAATTAAAAATTTTGATTTGTCTTCTTTTTCAAATTTTAATGCCAATTAAGCTCCTTTAAAAAACTTTTTCACAAAAATTATATCAAAGATAAAACCACGATGAATTAACAGAAAAATTATCTTTACAAAATCCTTTTAAAGTCGTATCATTAAGATGATATTTATTAATTTATCCAAAAATATTTATGTTATGAAGGTGATATTTTGAAAAAGGATTTAACCAGAAATAATAATGTTCTTATAACTGGTGCTAATTCAGGGATAGGATATTATATAGCTAAGAATCTTTTAGAGTCTGGATATTTTGTAAGTGTTTTGGATAAAGATATAGAGAATATCAGACAGTTAGAAAATACTAATAAAAATTTGAAAGTGTTTAAATGTGATTTAAGAAAGGAAGAAGAGATCGAAAAATCTATAAAAGAAATTATTCAGAGAGATAAAAAAATCGATGTTCTTATAAATAATGCCTGTATTTGTATTTTTAATAATTTTGAAAATAAATCTGTTGATGAAATAAGTGAAGAATTTAATGTTAATTATTTTGGTTATTTAAGAGTTATTAAAAATGTTTTACCATTAATGTTAGAAAGAGGAAAAGGAATTATTCATAATATGAGTTCTGGAGTTGGAATAACTGGATTTCCCGGAATTGCGGGTTATTCTTCAACTAAAGGAGCTATTGAATCATTGACTAGAACACTTTCTTTAGAACTTAGAAATACTGGAGTTTATGCCAATGTTATGCAACCACCACTAACAAATACAAATTCATCAAAACCTTTGGGAATTCCTTCGCAGATGATGGAAAAACCGGAAGTTGTTGGTGAAAAATTAGCGAAAAAAATATTTTCAACAAAAAAAATCATTTGTCCAGATGTAAAAACAAGAATATCAATGTTTTTTACGTTACATTTCCCATATACTTTGGGTAAATTATTAAGTGTGATGACAGAAAAGGCAAATAATGAAAAATAAGTATTGCTGGAGGAGAAAATCGTGTTATTTATAATTTTAATAATAATTTTAGGAATAATCGGAGTTTTTTTTGCTGCTTTTTATTTTATCAGTTCCGGAAAACCTCAAAAAATCAAGAGTAAAAGCGACAAGGAAATTTTGAATAGTATTTCAGAAATTTCTGAAATAAAATTAGGAAATTTAAATCAATATATCTTTATTAGAGGTGAGAATGAATCAAAACCAGTTCTCCTTTTTTTGCATGGTGGACCAGGTGATTCGGAATTTATCTTCTTAAAAAAGTTCTGCCCATTCTTAGAAAAAGATTTTGTGCTTGTTCACTGGGATCAGAGAGGAGCAGGCAAATCTTATTCTCCAAATATTGATGAGAGTACAATGAATATAAATCAACTTGTTTCAGATGGAAATGAACTGGTTAAATTTCTAAAAGAAAAATTCAAAAAAAAAAGATCTATCTCATGGGCCATTCATGGGGAACCGTGCTAGGAATGAAAATGATTAAAAAAAATCCGGAAGATTTTATTGCGTATATGGGAATAAGTCAGGTTGCAAATATTATTAAAGGGGAAAAGATATCACAGCAGTTTGTAGTTGAACAAGCAAGGAAAAAGGGGAAAATAAAATTAGCTGAAAAAATTGCAAGTTTTAATATTGAAAAAATGAATACGGAAAAATTTGTTAAATATTTAATGTATCAGAGAAAATTCGTTAGAAAATATGGTGGAGCTATGAGAAATATAAATTTTTCAAGTATCTTCATTTCTGCTTTATTTGCCAGAGAATATACAGTAAAAGATAAACTGAATATATTTAAGGGGACAATGTTTTCTATTAAGAATCTCTGGGGAGAAATAATGAAAAATAATTTAGATAATCAATTGCTTGAAGTTGAGGTTCCGATTTATATTTTTCAGGGCAAATATGATTATCAGACGCCTTATGTAATTGCAAAGGAGTATTTTGAAAAATTAAAGGCACCGGGAAAGGTTTTTTTCTCCTTTGAAAACTCAGCACATTGTCCACACTTTGAAGAGAATGAAAAATTTCATGAGTTTATTGTTGATAAAATATTGAATAGAAGCAATAAAGAGTATTAATTGAAAAATTTCTTGAGAAAATTTATAAATTATTCTGAACAATAAAAATTAAAATAGTTTCATAATAAAATCAAGATAGAGACTTATTTTAACAAAAAAAATGGAGATTTATAAATCTCCATTATATAATTAGATTTAATTCCTAATTTTTTATTTTATTTCAACAGGTAAATTTCTATTACTTTTTGTACCATCACCAAGTTGCCCGTAATCGTTTGCGCCCCAGGACCAAAGTGTTCCATCATCTTTTTTTGTTAAGCTAGTACTAATTCCACCATTAATAAAAAATGTTTTATAAATGTTTGTTTTCACAGGAGAAGATTTGTATCCAGATGAACTTCCAATTCCAAGCTGTCCGTAACTATTATCTCCCCAACTCCATACAGTACCATCATTTCCTAATGCAAAGGAATGACCGTAATAAAAAATATATGATCCAAGAGCGCATATTTGTTTGATTCCATATAGTCTATCAATTTTTGATGGCAATTCTCCAGTAGTATCAGTTCCTATTCCCAATTGTCCCCTTGAATTTCTACCCCAGGACCATACAGTACCATCACTTGCAAGAGCTAAAGTATGATTATCTCCTGATGAAATTTGAACAATATATGGTAAAGTTGTGATTTGCGTTGGAGTGAGTACATTTGCTGTTGAATTATAACCTAATTTTTTACCTGTATAGCTTCCCCAAGACCATACAGTACCATCTGACTTTAATGCAACTGAAAAGTCGAGACCTGCAGAAATATCAATAACATCGGTTAAACCATTTACTAGAACCGGAGAGTTTCTATCTGTTGTAGTTCCGTCACCTAATTGGCCTGTATAATTTAATCCCCAGGCAAGTACATGTCCATCATCAGTTAAAGCTAAGGAGAAACTTCCACCAGCAACTACTTTTACAAAATTATAAGTACTATCAACATTAACAGGTGTAGATTCATAATTTGATGTTGTTCCTATTCCAAGTTGTCCATAGTAATTTCTTCCCGAAGAGTATATTTCTCCATTCGAAGTAACAACTAATGTATGATAATCTCCACAAGAAATATCTATAACACTTTCAGGGAAAAGCGTTGTTGATGGAGTTAATTTATTACTTGTACTACCATTTCCAAGTTGCCCATAGTTATTTCTTCCCCAAGTAAAAACTTTACCATCATAATTTAATGCTACTGTATGATAAAATCCTCCAATCATATTCAAAATATCTCTTGGAGAAAACATTATTATCTCGCTTTCAGTTAAACCTCCATAATTATCTTTAGCAACTACTTTCCAAAAATAATTAATACCAGGGTATAAATTATATACCCAATACTTATTGTCAAGGATATTTGATGAATAAATTGATAACTCTGACTCGCTCTTTCCAAAATAAAGGTCATAACTCAATATATCCCCATCAGGATCAGAAGAATTCCAACTTAATAAGACATCATTTAGAGTGGATGTTTTTCCATCAAAGGGTGAAAGATCAACAATTGTATCTGGGTTTTGATTTTCCTTAGTAACAAAATTCCATATTGGTCCCAGAGTTGCTTTTCCTTCTTTTCTTATCAGAGCAAGTTCATGTAGTTGATTAATGCTTTTTTCTGAATTTGGCTCTCTTGAATAGGGTTCGTCTGTAACCACAATTTGCCAGTAATACCTTTGACCTCTTTCCAAATCCTTAATAGTAATTTCAGTTGCATCATA
>CAZGZM010000095.1:0-8371 GCA_964529955.1 uncultured Thermotogaceae bacterium | reverse complement strand
ACCAGATCTCTGATGCAATATTGGATGCAATGTTGGAACAGGATCCAAATTCAAGAGTAGCAGTAGAAACATTAGTTGCGACAGGAGCAGTTATAGTTGCTGGAGAAGTGAGTACTGAAGCTTATGTTGATATTCCAAAAGTTGTAAGGGAAACAGTTTCAGATATAGGATATACACGAGCAAAATATGGATTTGACGCTGAAACGTGTGCAGTTTTATCATCAATCGATGAGCAATCACCTGATATAGCATTAGGTGTTGATAAATCTTTAGAAGCCAAAGAAGGCGGTACAGATGAATTCGATTTAGGTGCAGGTGATCAGGGGATGATGTTTGGTTTTGCAACAAATGAAACTGAAGAATACATGCCTTTGCCGATTGTTTTATCACATAAATTAGCTCGAAGATTGGCCTATGTAAGAAAGAACGATCTTGTTCAGGGATTTAGACCAGATGGAAAAACTCAGGTAACAGTTCAATACGAAGATGGAAAACCATTAGGTGTAACAGCTATTGTTGTTTCTACTCAGCATTCTGATGAACTAACTCATGATGAAATCGAAAAAGAAATAATAGAAAAGGTTATTAAACCAGTTATATCGAAGGATTTGTTGCTTGATGGTTATAAAATATATGTAAATCCAACAGGGAGATTTGTAAAGGGTGGACCTGCAGCTGATGCGGGATTAACAGGAAGAAAAATTATTGTTGATACATATGGCGGATTCATTCCTCATGGCGGTGGAGCTTTCTCAGGAAAAGATCCAACAAAGGTAGATAGATCAGCTCATTATATGGCAAGATATGTTGCAAAGAACGTAGTTGCAGCTGGACTTGCAGACAAGGTTATGATTCAGCTTGCATATGCTATAGGAGTTGCTTCACCAGTCTCTTTTATGGTTGATGCCTATGGTACAGAGAAGGTTCCTATTGATGAATTAGAAAAGGTTATACTGAAAGAATTTGATTTAAGACCTACAGCAATAATTAAAAGGTTAAAACTAAAGAAACCTATATATAGGCAAACAGCAGCATATGGTCATTTTGGAAGAGATGATCTTAATTTACCTTGGGAAAAATTAGATGCTGTAGAAAATTTAAAAGAGTCTTTTAATTTATAGATTAATATGATAGAATAAGCAGGAAAAAGTTGAGTAAAGGAGGAAATGATTAAGTGCCAAACAACGAAGATCACAAAAAAAGGGTAAGACAGACAGCGACAAAAAAAGCAAGAAATAAAACATATAAAACGAGATTCAGAAATATTACAAAGAGTTTGTTACTTGCTATCGAAGAAAAACAAGACATAGAAATGATCAACAGCAAATTAGTTGAAGCATATTCAGCCTTAGATAAAGCAGCAAAAAAAGGAATCATTCACAAGAATCAGGCATCTAGAAGAAAAGCAAGATTGAATGCAAGAGTAAAGAATTATTCAAAATCATTCTAATTATCAGAGCGACCCTAAGGGTCGCTTTTTTTATATAAAAAGGGTTATAATATAACATATTTTATAACCGGGTGAAAAAAAATGAAAACAACTGTATTAATGTTCATAAGTATCATATTAACAATTACAGGTTTGATTATTTTTATTATTCCTTTTTACCTATTTATTTCCAGAAGGCAAATGAATATCGGACTTGTTTTTATAGGAATTATTCCAGCTATTATTGTATTGAATATCGCATCACTTTTTAAAAGAAAAATCAAAAGCATGAATGATGATAATTGGGAAAAAGTCTCTAGAGTTTTTGACAATAATCACAGTAGATCGAAAAGTTCAAAGGATATAAATATTCCTCAGAGTGTAATTAAAAAAGAAGATTATTTCAATGAATTTAAGTACAAGGAAAAAAAGCAAAAGGAAATTTTAGCAAGATGTCCAAAGTGTGACAGAGAAAACCCTTATGGTTCAAGCACGTGTAGCAATTGTGGAGAGGATCTTAGAGGTATGAAAAGATGTGATTTTTGTTTTAAGTTAAATAAAAAAGAAGATAGATTTTGCAAAAATTGCGGGCATGACTTTAATCTTTCATAAAGATTCACAAAAAAAAAATAAAAAAATTCATAGAAAAATAAATTTCCTTATTGACGAAGAGGAGAAATTCTGGTATATTATACTTCGTACGGGGAGTGGCGCAATTGGCAGCGCACCGGTTTTGGGAACCGGGGGTTGCAGGTTCAAGTCCTGTCTCCCCGACCATGTACGAGCGGCTGTAGCTCAATTGGTAGAGCACTAGCCTTCCAAGCTGGGGGTTGCGGGTTCGAGTCCCGTCGGCCGCTCCATTTTTTGTGATGCACCTATGGCTCAACTGGATAGAGCACTTGACTTCTAATCAGGGGGTTGCAGGTTCAAGTCCTGCTAGGTGCACCATTTGCATGGTGGCTATAGCGCAGGGGTAGCGCGCCTGATTGTGGCTCAGGGTGTCGTGGGTTCAAATCCCACTAGCCACCCCATTTATTAGGAAAGCGCTCGTGGCTCAACTGGATAGAGCATCGGACTTCGACTCCGATGGTTGCGGGTTCGAATCCTGCCGGGCGCACCAAGAAAACTATTTACTAATTCTACTTACTATAGATTTTCGTTCAAGAACATATAACGCAAAGGAGGAAGCAATAATGGAAGTATTAAAGATTTCTTCAAAATCAAAACCAAACGCAGTAGCAGGAGCACTTGCAGGAGTTCTAAGAGAAACGGGTTCTGTAGAGTTACAAGCAATAGGTGCTGGAGCGGTAAATCAGGCAATTAAAGCCATTGCAATAGCAAGAGGTTATGTTGCTCCAAGCGGAATGGATTTAGTATGTGCACCGTTCTTTTCCGATGTTCTAATAAATGGAGAGGAAAGGACAGCAATAAAATTTACGGTGATTCCTAAGAAATAATAAATGAACCCCCATTACGGGGGTTTTTTGTTCCTGATTTTTTTAACAATTCAACTTTATAAATTTACTCAATTGAATTTAAAAAAGTAAAATGAAGAAGCTGGAATTATTTGTGTTGTTTTACCAAATATTTCTTAGATAAAATTCAGAATGAAAAATATTTTAAAAATATAATTTATTAACATCAGATTTGATTCTTTTTTCAAACTTCTTCCCAGGTGATTATTACTTTTTTCTTATATTTAAATAAATAGAAGTGTTTATTTCAAGGTTTATTTGATAAAAGATATAGAACACTAATTAGTAAAATGAAAAGTTTATATATATTTAAAGATATAAAAGAAAAAAACATGATGCAGAAAATGGAAAATAAAAATATTATATAGTAGAAATAATAAAAAAAGAAGATAAAAGAGTAATAAGAATAGAATTGGGAAAAATTGGAAATGCAAATAATGAATATTATGGAACAAGAAATTAATTAAAAAAAATAATTAAATAAAAAATTTAAAACATATAAGAAAAACTAAGTATAAATTTGAAAAATAATATTTGATATAAGAAAGCAAAAGATGAAATAGTGGATGTTCATAAAGCTATATTTCGTTCTTTTTATGAGTCTTTTTATGGAGATATTTGTAAGAAATAATATGTTTTTTTCTGAAAATGCACTTTTCTTTGATCAGTTAGTGAACGTAAAGACCAAAAAAATGTGTTCCTTTTTCTATAGTGCCTGTAGTTATTTTTACTTGAAAGAATTGTCATGAGGAATATAAAAGAACAAGGGTACTTCCGAAGAAGTACCCAAAGATTGCTCTGCTATGAAAAATTTGTTATCACTTATAAATCGGTATATTTATTATTTTATCTTCAGCCGGGAGTAGTTCTACTGTATATATTTTAGTTTCTAAATTTAATTCTTCAGGAATTTTAATGATTTCTACTATGTATTCCCTGCTTTGCAATCCGTTCAATTCGATGAACCCTATGAGTTGTAAGTTAATCTGGTCTAATTTTATTTCAAACAGGTCATTTATTATTTCTTCATTTTCATTTTTCAATCCGTCATTATTCTTGTCCATGAAGAAGTTAATCAATAATGAAGGTTTTTCAGCGATTCCGATTTCCAAAAGGTTCTCAGCTCCGTTAAGGTTTATATATTCAGGAACTCCTGTTAATACATACCTTTTTGATATTTTTGGATCAAGGAGTACGCTGAGTTTATTCTTTCCCTCTGGTACGAATGTAATCAATTTTTCTCTAACTACTGAATAAGGTTTTCCTGCAATGTCTAGTGTGATCATCTTGTCAGTGTAAAACTCATTTTCCTGCTTGATTCCATCACCATTGATATCATCAAAAACTTTAACTGTTAATTTAGATGATATATATATTCCAAATTCAACATCTACTCTCTGTGCTGGTAGAACCTTAACAGTCTTGTTTATTTCCTTAGTTGTCAATATAACATCTTCTCCAAAGGCTGATATATCAAGCGAAATATTTACTTCACCAGGCTCAACTGGAATTGTGATGGATGAATCCTCTGTTAATAACACGTACTCTCCTGCAAGTATGTTGAAGTTATCGAAGTATCTTTCTTCTGGATCTTTTATTCCATTTGAGTTAACATCTTCGAATACTCTGGTGACTACATAACCAGGTTTTTTCACAAAGGTCCAATTGAACTCTCTAGTCTGGTTCTTCTCTATATTTATTTTTATTTTTTCTCCATAAAGTGAAGAATACATTGGAGGGAAGTCGATCAATTCAATTTCATATGTTCCAGGAACTATATCTAATTCGATTATTCCCTTCTCGTCAGCTTCATAAATCACTTCATCTATAAGGACTTTAGCCTGTATGTCTCTTTCATCAGTGTCCTTTAACTCATTATTATTTGAATCTTCAAAGAATCTGAGTACAATCGAACTTTCCTTTTTGTCAACATTTCCGAATAACCAGTTATCATCGATTACAAATCTTACTCCAAAGTAGAGCCCGTTCTTATGCAATTTTCCTATAAAGTCTTCCTGTAGTGGTCCGAATCCATAACCTACATAAGCTTCAGTATTCTGGAAAAGCTTCACAGCGCCTTCAATTTGATTTCTGTAATAGAAATTCATGTTGTTATCTAAAATGACGTTAAAGGCATTTCTGACCGCGAATCTTTCAAAGAACCATTTTCTAAGTGCAATTCCACCGACCATATACTGAGCTTCAGGTTTCATGTATGCATCCATGGAAAGGTCAAGTTCAAAACCATTATTGAAAAGGGTTACAAAGTCACTCATTATAGATGTCTCGAATTTCTTATCTTCATCTTCCCTCAAATAGTTATAATTTCCCTGCAACAGGAGATAGAAATTACTGTTGTCCCTTGGTCTCCATGCAAGAGCTGCATTAGCGTCGAAGGTGTCTCTGAGAAGTTCGTTATCTTTGCTGTATCTGATTTTCAAAGCTGGATAAACTGATTCATAACCGTTGTAATATGCGTAGCTTTCAACGAATAATGTATCGAGTTTTAATCCATCAAGTCTTGCATCAAATGATATTCCGGCATTCAGGTTTTCTATATAATCATTCTGCAGTCCGAAATGAACTGAATTGAAATTTTCTGTTGAACTGCTGTTCAGTGAATACTTACCTTCAATCAATAGATCCGCAATGACTGGACCGAGATTATATACATTTCCGTATGACCCTTCAATATAGTTATCAGAACCTATTCCAAGATTAACAGAAGCCTTTTCCTCTCCGTTGTTGTGAGATAATCCCACGATGAATGATGTTTCAAGTTCTGGGAAGAATTGAGTTTTATTTTTTAAATAGAAGGAAACAGTTCCGAGATTCTTTTTTACAAAAGACTCAAGACTTCCATAAAATGCTCCCGTTTCCTGATTGTTGTAATTTAATATAATATCAGCCCCAACCGAATAATCATTTTCTAGTTTGACTTCCAGAACAGAATCTATTCCGAATGTAGGTTTGAAGTTTTTGAGTCCAACAAATGCTTCACCGGAAATACTCATGTTTTCAAGATTAATGGAAGGTCTTGCTGTTAGCCTGAATTCTGAGTCGGTATCCTCTTCTCTATTCCATAATAGATATCCAAAGGCGTACTCCAAAAATCCGTTTTTCAGTTTCGTATAAGAACCAACTTCAGCATTTAAGTTGTGATATTCTTCATCAAAATCGTATTCATAGTTTCCCTGAATTTTTATCTTTGTATTTTTAGGTGCGAAGGATGCGTTGATAAACAGTTTGGATTTATAGGATGATTCGAATGGATTTACGAAGTTCTTTGTATATGTTACATCGAACTTTCCTGAACCGAAATCACCATCTATGTTTACAGTACTCTTTATCTTTCCACCAATTTCTCCATCCTTCATTGAAACAGCACCACCAAGAGAAAGATCAGTTTCATCATTTAATGAGTAGTTTAAACTGGTTGAGAAAGTATTGTATTTGTTCTCCTTTACTCCATCAATGAACATGCTGACATTGAAGCTTCCATCTTCGAATTTATAATCCAGGTCTCCAAAAATCTGGAAATCAGTATCTATTTTTTCCTGAAGTTCATAATTGATTTGAATGAATACTGGATTAAAGTTTTCATCAAACTGCGGAACAGGATAGTTGAATATCAGATAGCCCTCAGTGTAGTTTATTTCATAATCCTTGCCCTTTTCGACAAATCTTGAGTTTATTTCCTCACCATCTTCATTCTTTGTAACTATGAATACCTGCTGTGAATTTTTAACTATTTCCTGATTTTCCAGCCAGTATATTCCTCTTATTCCCTTTCCTCTTATTTCTTCTTCAACCTTTTTCATGTCGCCTGGTTTTACAAAAATACTTAGTTCCGTATCGTCATTGAAGTATTCACTGGATAATCCAAAACCTGAATTTGAAAGGTTGATGATTTTATTTTTATTGTTATCAAAAGTATAATTTCCGAGCATTATATTGAATGTATTCAAGTCATATCTAACATAATAATCCTCTGATGATGGAGTGAGATCGTGAATCTCTGAAGAATCTCCAAAATCGAAGTAACTGTTAGGATTTTCATCAATCTGATTTTCACCATATCTGAATGTCAACAGACCATCTCCAAGAGCTAATTTTCCAAAGGCTCTTCCATCAAAATAGAATTTCTGGTCTTTAACTGAGAAACCTGCTTCGAGTATTCCGGATAATAAAGCTGCTCTTTGATCTGTCTGATATTCCACTCTTATATTTTCTTCAAAATCCGAATACTGAGCGTTGAACTTAATTATTTTAGGAACAACTGATGGAATGAGAGAAAAACTTGCTAATCCATTTTCAAGTGGTACTGAAACATTGTCTACAGTTAAATTGTAATCTTTAATCAGTTTCGGGTCGAGTCCAGTTAACTGTAAATCTCCTCCAGCAGACGCTCTGTATCCATTTTTATCCACTATCAATATATTTATGATTGGCGAAGATATTCCGTCAGCCATGAGGATAAGAGGATCAATCTCGGATCTTATTCCAGCAGGTTTTCCAGAGAGATAAACATCTATTTTACTTTCGCCTTTAAACCCTTGAGAATCGAACCATTTTACCTGAAGTTCATTCCAGTACTCATTCAGAGAGATACTGTAATACTCTACAAATTTCTCTGTTCCTTCGAGATTTTCTGAAATTACACCGATTTTACTTTCATCTACTCTGACTCCGTTTAGTAGTAGTTCATATGTAGATTCCATAGGAATACCGATTTGAACATTTATTTTATCCTGACCTACGAATATTTCTCCATCTTCTGGATAAACGAACTCTGAATATTGAGATTTTCCCAGAGTTTCAAAATCGCTCGTTGAATTTACCTGAGTTATCATTATGGATTTGCTGTCAATTCCAGAGACACTATTGAAATCTAATTTATATATTTTCTCTTCCTCTTCAATAATTCTTTTAAGTCTTATGTCAATTGCAGTGTAGAATGTTGGTTCAAGTGAGAAAAGGAATGATCTGGGATTTCCAAGATCTCTTTCGTCCTGTATTCTATCAAGTTTATACATGGACTGGTCAATATCAACTTTCAAAACATGAGAACCTGGCTTAAGATTGGAGAAGTTGAACAATCCTTCATTATCGCTAAGTGTAAAGTGGCCGTCCTCCAGAAATATTCCTATGTCTGGAACAACAGTATCTTCGCTGTCAAATTTTTCATTGTCATTCTCATCTATGTAAACCCTTCCAAAAATTCCTGTTGTCTTATCGAAATCGTACGCTTTTACCTTAGTTTCTACCTCTGCCTGATTTGAAGTTACTGCTGTTGCTCCTGCTTCAGAACTTCCGGTAATCATCATTCCGCTTGCACTTGCTGTATTAACCAGAGTATCACCAAAATACTCAATAAAATTAAGAGAGTATTCCACAGTTATCATGCCTGATGGTTCAATATCAGGAAGATCTACGAAATGAAGGATTCCATTCTCATATTCAGGTT
>CAZGZM010000094.1:0-8380 GCA_964529955.1 uncultured Thermotogaceae bacterium | reverse complement strand
ATTATACAGTAGACTTCTTAACTAAAAAGCAGAAAGTTAATGAAGGTGAGGTGCAACAATACTATGTTGAAAATAACCACGAAGCGATTATTGATCCAGAGGTATTTGAAATGGTGCAAGCAGAGATAGAAAGACGTAGAAATTTAAAAGGTAAATACAGTGGAGTAGATATTTTAACAGCAAAAATCATCTGTGGGGAATGTGGTGGAAGTTTCGGAGCTAAAGTGTGGCATTCCAATGATAAATATCGAAAAGTAGTATATCAATGCAATCAAAAATACAATGGAGAAAATAAATGTACAACACCTATCCTAATTAAAGAAGATATAGAAAATCGATTTGTTAAAGTTGTAAATAGCTTGATTGAGAATAAAGATGAAGTTATAGAAAATCTTGAAACTATAAAGAAAACATTATGTGATACAACTTTACTTTCAAAAGAAAAAAATGAATTAAGTCAGAAGTTGGTAGAGCAGGTGGAGCAGATACAAGAGCTAATAGAAGTAAATTCAAGAGTTGCACAAAACCAAGAAGAATATCAAAAGCAATATGAAAAGTTGTTAAATGAATATGAAATTACCAGAGCAGAACATCAAAAAATGGAACTTGATATTTCAAACAAATTAGCAAAGTCAGAAACATTAAGTGTGTTCATCAATACAATTAAAAAGCAAGAAACACTTCTTGAATCATTTGATGAAACAATGTGGGGAAGTTTGTTAGAAAGTGTAATTGTTAATAAAGATGATGTACTATTTAAGTTTAGAGATGGGACAGAAATTAAAGGATAAAAAAGTTGAGAGATTATTGCCAATTGCTGGTGATAATCTTTTATTTGTGATATAATTAACAAAAGAAAAATGTTGAATAATTTGGAGGTGTGAATATGAGTTGGGATACAACAAAAAGAACAAAACCTTGCTTATGTGGAAAAGGAAAACTTGTACAAGAAACAAGAATGGATGATTGGAATAGAATAGAAGAAAATACTCCATACTTTGAATGCGAAGAATGCAGAAATAAATATAATATTGAATCTAAATTCTTTAACCCAAAACCAGCACATGAATATACAATTTATTATGCTGTAGATAAAGTAACAGGAGAAAAGAAACAATTAGATATTTAATAAGTTATTCCGACAAATAGTAATTTGTTGAAATGATTGGAGGAATGGGTATGAAAAATAAAAATGTATTATTTGCAGTATTAGGTATAATTGTATTAGTAGTGTTAGTGATAGGAATTTTTTATCATTTTAGAGATAGAAGGACTTATACACTCAATTTACCTCAACTTGAAAAATTAGAAAGTATTTCATTAAATCAAAATGAAAAAGATATTAGTATTAATGGCAGAGAAGAAATGAAAGATATACTATATGTTTTAAATGGTACAAAAAGAGTTACTAAAAACGAAAGCATACAAGATGCACCTGTAAATATTGATGATGAAATAAAAGTTGATTTTCACTTTATAGAAGCTGGAGTATCTACAATATTCGTATATAAGAAAAACAATAGTTATTATATTGAACAACCATATAATGGTATATATCAAATAAGTGGAGATGAATACAATTCGATAGAGAAACTTGTTAGATAAATTACAAATTGATGGGGTGCTAAAGTATGAAGAATATAGAACAGATAATTAGAAATACAACTGAATCAAATCAAAATAAAACAAATTGGACTAAAGCATGGAGTGCAAAGTACCCAATATTAAAAAAATATAAAAAAGAAATTGATATACAGAAATATTCAAGCGAAATAAGAAAACTATTGAATAAATTACAAGCTGAGTATAATTACAATGAATTAGAAGCAATGCTAGTATTAAAAGATATTCTTGCACATGAATATTTAAATGAAAAAAATAGTACAAACTACATAAATTTAGAAAGGTAAATTTTAATTAGTTAAATACCAAAAATATGCAAGGAATTGCAAGTATTTTTATAGATTAGTTTATATAGAACTAATCTATTTTTGTTATGGTATTGACAAATATAAAAAAAAGTAATATTATTAAATAGTTCATAAATGAACAATCTAATTGTGAAAGGAGTAACTATGAATCTATTATATATAGAATATGTAAATAAAATGTTGCAGGTATATGGAACTAAATGTAAGCCACTATGTCAAGAAACAAAAATACCACAAACGGCTTTTGATATTTTGATGTTTTTATTTAATAATCCTAAATATAATACAGCACGAGATATTGTTAAAGTAAGAGGAATAAAGGCTAATTTGGTATCTATAAATGTAGATAAATTAGTAAATGAAGGTTATTTAGAAAGAAAAGACATTAAAGGAGATAGAAGAAAAACGATGCTGCAAATTACAGATAAGGCAAAACCGATTATAAAAAGAGGAAAAGAAATACAAGAAAACTTTTTTAAAGATTTATTTGCAAATGTAGATGATGAATCTGTAAAAATCCTATATAAGGTAATTGAAAACATTCAAAGGAATCTTGATAATATTATGAAAGAAGGTAAATAAAGATGGAAACTTTAATAACAATTATTGTTACTTTTTTGGCTGGAATGGGAGCAGGACTTGGAACAGGATTTGCAGGAATGAGTGCTGCAACAGTAATAACTCCTATTTTAGTTACATTTCTTGGAGTAGATCCATATATGGCAGTTGGTATAGCATTATCATCAGATGTATTAGCAAGTGCAGTTTCAGCTTATACTTATGGAAAAAATAAAAACTTAGATATAAAAAATGGTTTAATAATGATGGTTACTGTATTAATATTTACAGTTGTTGGCAGTTACATTTCAAGTCTTATACCATCAAATATAATGGGAAACTTTTCAGTTTTTATGACTTTTTTACTTGGAATCAAATTTATTGTAAAACCAGTTATGACAACGAAAGAATCAATGCAAGCTGTATCTAAAAAGAAAAGAATTATACAATCAATAATATGCGGAATGCTTATTGGTTTTATATGTGGATTTATTGGAGCAGGCGGAGGAATGATGATGATGCTTATTCTAACAACTGTACTAGGATATGAGTTAAAAACAGCTGTAGGTACAAGCGTTTTTATAATGACATTTACAGCATTAACTGGGGCAATTTCTCATTTTATGGTAGGAGGAACACCAGACTTTTTAATATTAGGATTATGTATAATATTTACTCTTATTTGGGCAAGTATTGCTTCAATATTTGCAAACAAGGCTGAACCTAAAAAACTAAATCGCCTAACAGGAATAATATTAGTTATTTTGGGTGTTGTAATTTTAGGATTTAATGTTTGTACTTAGAGAGTAATTATAATGACAACTTACAATTTTATAGTAATGAAAATCTCCGAAAGATTACACTTTCAGAGATTTTTTATATTTATTTTATAATGGCATCATTTGCAGTAAATCCTTCAAGAGAATTTTCTTTTACTTGAATACAAATGTAAGAAATTGCATTGTTTTTGTTAGCAAAAAATTGTCTTTCTGCTACTGGAGATATTCTTACCCAATCACCAGCAACTAAATTAACTTCTTCGTTGTCAATAATAGCTTTGCCAGAACCACTTATAACATAATAAATTTCTTCATTTTGTTTATGAGAATGAATAAAAGGTACACTTTCTCCTGCTCCAATAGTGTTGATGCTAATTTCAGCACCTGTTAAACCTAATTTTTCGTGTAATTCAACTCTAGGTGCACTTTCTGAACTTACTTTCATAAAATTTGACATTTTAAATTCCTCCTTAAATATTAGTATAATAAATTTATATCAAGATACACACAATAAAACAAGTACGCACTTTAAAGTAACTGCTTGTCAAATTAATAATATATGATACAATATCAGTAAATTAGTAAGGAGTATCAAAATGAGAAATATAAATGAATTACCAGAATGTCCTGTTGCAACTACAATATCTTTAGTAGGAAGTAAGTGGAAATTATTGATAATAAGAAATTTAACAAAAAGAAAATGGAGATTTAATGAGCTACAAAAGTCACTGAATGGAATATCACAAAAAGTATTAACGGATAGTTTAAGGCAATTAGAAAGTGATGGTATTATTTTTAGAAAGGATTACCATACGAATCCACCGAAAGTTGAATATGGAATGACTGATTTAGGATTAGAATTAAGTAAAATGTTAGATATAATGGCTTCATTTGGGGATTTTTACAAATCAAAATTATAATAAATTTAAGGAGAGAGAAAAATGCAATGTATTAAAGATACTATAAAAAATATAAATATAGTAATTGGATGTAATATAGGATGTTCTTATTGTTATGCAAGAATGAATAATAATAGATTTCATACTATTGATGATTTTAATAAACCTGTATTTTTTGAAAATAAATTGAAAATGCTTAATAATAAAAGGCATACAGCGTATTTACTAACTGGACAAAGTGATTTATCAGGTTGGAATGAAGAATGGAAAGATAAAGTTTTTTCTAAAATGAAAGAAAATGAAAACACGCAATACATTTTTTTAACTAAAAGACCTGAAAATATTAAATTAAAAGAAACTCCTGATAATGGTTGGTTTGGTGTAACAGTTACTTCTTCAAAAGAAAAGACAAGAATTGATTATTTAAGAAATAATATCAAAGCAAAGCATTACCATATTACTTTTGAGCCTATGTTTGATGATGTAGGAAAATTAGATTTAAGTAATATTTCTTGGATTGTAATAGGTACTGAAACAGGTAATAGAAAAGGGAAAATATCATCAAAAAGAGAATGGGTATTTAACATTTACAATCAAGCAAAAGAGAAAAATATACCTGTATTTATGAAAGAAGATTTATTAGGAATTTTAAAAGAAGATGAGTTTGTTCAAGAATTTCCTAAAGAATTTGGAGGAATAGAATGATAGACTTAAAAAAAGTTGTAATTAAAGAAAAGAAAGTTGATACAATTCTTACAAAATCAAACTTGCCAATAGCAGGATATTCAATAAATCCTTATGTTGGTTGCCCTTTTGGTTGTGAATATTGTTATGCTACATTTATGAAAAGATTTACAGGACATAAAGAAGATTGGGGAATGTTTTTAGATGTAAAGATGTGGGATAAAATAAAAAATCCTGAAAAATATAATGGTAAAACAATGATAGTAGGATCTGTAACAGATGGATATAATTATTTTGAAGCAAAATATAAAAGAACAAGAGCATTTTTAGAAGAAATGCAAGGAAGTGGAATAAATTTAATTATAACAACAAAATCTAATTTAGTTACAAGAGATATTGACTTGATAAAAACATATCCTAATCCATTGGTTGCTTGGTCAATAAATACATTAGATGAAGAATTTAAGAAAGATATGGATTCCGCACCAACAATAAAATCAAGAATTGAAGCAATGAAACAAGTTCACGATGCAGGAATAAGAACAACTTGCTTTATATCTCCAATTTTTCCTGGTATTACTGATGTATTTACTATAATAGAAAAAATAAAAGACTTTTGCGACTATATATGGCTTGAAAACTTGAATTTAAGAGGTACATTTAAGCCTACTATAATAAATTATATAAAAGAAAAACACCCTGAATTAAATGATTTGTATAATAAGATTTATACTAAAAAAGATATGTCTTATTGGGAAGGGTTAGATAAAAAAGTACAAGAGTATGCAGATAAAAATGGATTTATGTATGTTATAGATGAAGAACCATTTTTAAAAAATCCTACTGGAAAACCTATAATAATAAACTATTTTTATCACGAAAAAATAAGACAATTATCAAAGAATAAATAGTAATTTTTAAATAAATATTCAAAAATACAAATTACAAGTTGTAGGAATAGTGATATGAGCAAATCAGAAATGGTTTGTTCTTTTTTTTGCCTTTAAATCCTAAACACTCACAAATTTTTTCTTATTACCAAGTTGAAATCCTATTCACTCACAATTTTTTGTTGTATTAAGAATAGCGTTGTCATAGATTTCGCATGTGGTACAGGAGGTTTTTTAACATCAACTATAGATTACCTTAAGAAACAAGATAGCCAGGAGATGCTAGAAAAGATTCAGCAGAACATTATGGGGACAGAGTTGAAACCACTACCATACATTCTTTCTGTTACAAATATGTTTTTACATGATTTAGACGGTACAAACATAAAACGTGGTAATTCATTTTCAAGGAAACTAGAAGATTATACTGAAAATGATAAAGTGGATGTAATAGTTATGAATCCACCTTTTGGTGCAACTATTATGGATGGTTTGGAAAATAATTTTCCACTAAAATATAGAACTTCAGAGTCATCAGACTTGTTTATTGCACTTATACTGTACAGATTAAAGAAGGATGGAAAAGTAGGTGTAATTATCCCAGATAGTTTCTTAGCTGGAACTGAGTCATCAAGGGTTAACATAAAAAGAAAATTATTAAATGATTGCAATCTTCATACAATTGTTAGGCTGCCAAATACATGTTTTGCCCCATATGCAACTGTAGCAACAAATATTTTGTTCTTTGACAGGACGAAATCAACTAAAGAAATATGGTATTATGAACATCAGTATCCAAGTGGGAAAAAGTCTTACAGTAAGACAAATCCAATAAAAAAGAAGGATTTTAAACCAATACTTGCATGGTGGGATAAAAGAAAAGAAAATGATTTTTCTTGGAAAATTGATATTAGCACTGTAGAAAAAAACAATTATAATTTAGATTTTAAGAATCCAAATAAAAGAATTGAAATCGATACTAAAACACCTAAAGAATATATTGATAATATTATTGAGGACTACAAGGAAGTTAGAGTAGCTTTAAATAAGTTAAAAGAGGTCATTGATAATGAAAACTAGTTTAGGTGAAATTTGTTATATTTTGAAAGGGAAAACAGGCATTCAAAAAACTATACCAGGTGATTTTCCTATGGTAGTGACTGCAGAGGAAAGATTAACTTCAAACACATATCAATTTGATTGTGCTGCTGTATGCATACCTATGGTATCTTCTACCGGACATGGTCATGCGTCTTTAAACCGTATTCACTATCAAGAAGGTAAGTTTGCACTTGGGAGTATCCTTTGTGCAGTTTATTCTAAAGATGAAAGCAGAATGTTAACTAAGTATCTTTATTATTATTTATCAGTATACAAAGATACTCTTTTAGTACCTTTGATGAAAGGATCAGCAAATGTTGCATTAAACTTATCGTCGTTAAAAGGTTTAGAAATTGATATACCTCCCTTAAGTGAACAACAAAAATTGCTAAAAAATTTTGATTCTTTTGAGTTGGAAATCACAAAAGTTAGAGAACAATTTAACAAAGTATTAATAGATATTGATGGATTGTTTGTGAGTAAAATGGAGGAAATTATTAATACTCAAAATAAAGTGTTGATAGACAATCTCTTTAATATAAAAAAAGGTTCGTTGCAATCAAGTAAAAATACCCCTGGAGAATATGCGTTTGTTACAGCTTCTGAAGAATGGAAAACAAGTTCTACATATGATAATGAATGTGAAGCTCTTATATTCGCAATGGGTGCAGCTGGTTCTTTAGGTAGAACTCATTATGTGAATGATAAATTTATTGCAAGTGATCTATGTTATGTATTAACCCCAAAAGAAGATATTGATTTAAAATTCTATGACTATATATTTAAACATTATAGACAAATAATAGTAAGTGATATTGCAACCGGAAGTGCAAAAAAAGCTATTAATGCAACAAATTTTAAATCCTATAGGTTTCCACATGTAAAAAAAGAAAAATCAGATCTTTGGATAAATTTTTTTGTTGAACTTTCTAAAACCAAAGATACGATAAAGAAACAACTTTGTCAGACAATTAATATGGTTGATATATATAAATATAGAAAGTTTGAAGATTTACAAAAAAAAGTGACCTAGCTCTTAATTGAGTTGATTGGAGGTAATATGAAATCAAAAGATTATAAGGAACTTAAAATTACAGGCATAACTTTTTTAAGACGAGTTTATATGGATGAAGAAATGACACATTATTTTGGATATGATGATGAAGGTGAAGTAATCAAAGAGGCGACTGAACCTACCATGATGTTTTCACTAGGTGGAACAAAAGAAGAGTTTGAATCCTTTATTTCAAAAGCAGTAGAAGATATTAATATTCTTAGTTGGAATAATGAATATAGACCTACTGAAACTGTATTAGATGGTGAAGAATGGAAGATTACCATTCACATAGAAAATGATGACGACATTGAAATATTTGGAATCAACGCTTATCCAGATAATTTTGCCGATTTCATAATTCTGTGTACCGAGTTCAACTTTGGTCCGTATGAGTTGGTTGATAATGAAGCCTCATATGATTTGGGAGTTGAAGAGTGGTATGATGATTTCTTAGAGGAAATAGAGGAATTGGAATCTAAAC
>CAZGZM010000093.1:3565-8393 GCA_964529955.1 uncultured Thermotogaceae bacterium | reverse complement strand
TTACAGATGATATACCTAATGTTTCAAAGGATCTTTTAAGAAATCTTGATGAAAATGGAATAGTAAGAATTGGAGCTTATGTTACTTCAGGTGATATTTTAGTTGGTAAAGTAACTCCAAAGGGCGAATCTGAAACAACTCCAGAAGAAAAAATAATTAGATCAGTATTTGGAGACAGAGGAAGAGATGTTAAGGATACTTCTCTTAAGGTTCCTCATGGAGTAGAAGGAAGAGTTATTGACATAAAATATTTCGAAAAAGAAGATGTTTCTGAATTAGGTTCCGGAGTAAATAAGTTAGTAAAGGTATTTGTTGCCTGTAGAAAGGACTTGAACATAGGTGATAAATTGGCTGGTAGACATGGTAATAAGGGTGTCGTTTCTAATATTATTCCAAGAGAAGATATGCCTTTCTTACCTGACGGAACACCTATTCAGCTTGTTCTTTCCCCGCTTGGAGTTCCTTCAAGAATGAATATCGGTCAGGTTCTGGAAACTCATTTAGGATGGTTGGGCAGATTAACAGACTCATATTTTGCCACTCCTATCTTTGATGGAGCTAAGGAATTTGAAATAATGGATCAGCTTTATGACGCAAGAAAAGAGAGAGATCTAGATATGGGTGACAATAGTAAACTAAAATCTGGAAAGGTTACTCTAAGAGATGGAATGTCTGGAAAAGCCTTTGAATTTCCAATAGTTGTTGGGATAATGTACATGATTAAACTCGTTCATATAGCTAAGGATAAGATACACGCAAGAGCGACTGGACCATATTCTTTGATTCACCAGCAACCACTTGGTGGTAAAGCTCATTTTGGTGGCCAAAGATTTGGAGAAATGGAAGTATGGGCTTTAGAGGCTCATGGAGCTGCTCATACATTGAACGAAATGCTTACAATAAAGTCAGATGATATTAAGGGAAGAAATGATGTATATAAAGCTATTCTTAAGAATTTAACTATTCCTGAACAGGGAGTACCTGAAAGTTTCAAAGTATTAATTAAGGAACTGGAGGGATTATCTCTCGATGTTAAGATTTTTGACAGTGACGGAATGGAAATGGATGTTGATACATTATGATTATTAAGGGATTAATTATTCCCATAGGAGGGAATGCGAATGCCTAATGTTTTTAGAAGAAAAGTAAGCTCGTTAAAGATTAATATTGCTTCTCCAGACAGAGTGCTAGGCTGGTCAAGTGGAGAGGTTAAAAAGCCCGAAACAATTAATTACAGAACATTCAAACCAGAGAGAGACGGCTTGTTCTGTGAGAAAATATTTGGACCTATAAAGGATTACGAGTGTTCCTGTGGGAAGTATAAAGGTAAAAAATATGAAGGAACAGTTTGTGAAAGATGTAATGTAAAGGTTGAATCAAAGGAAGCAAGAAGAAGAAAGATGGGACATATAGAACTTGCTGCACCTGTAACGCATGTATGGTATTTGAAAAGTGCTCCAAGTGTCTTATCAACTTTTTTAAACATCCCAGCAAAGAACCTTGAAAACATAATTTATTATGGCTCAAAAAGGGTTATAGAGAGACTGTATGTTGTTATAGATCCAAAGGATACAGATTTTTATGCAGGTCAGACTTTGCACCATACTGAATACGAAATCTATAGTCAGAAAATTGATTTCACTGTAGAAAACGGTTACAGAATCAGAAATCCAAAGGGACCAGTTATTTCTGAAATCGATGGTATTGTTACTGTTGAAATGGATGAAGGAAATTCTAAAAGAGAACTCAACTGGGTCGTAATAAAAGATGAAGAAGGAAAAGAAAAAAGATATCCAGTTTTTGAAGGAGCTCTTATTTATGTTTCTGATGGCGATGAAGTAAGAAAGGGAGATACTCTTGCAGATAGATTCCTCTTCGAAGATGAAGTTTTATCAGAAACAGAAAATTCACTTTTTGAAGAATATTTTGAAGGAAAATACGAAAAGGAATCAGATACTGAAAGTGATAGACCAATTGTAATCATTACAGAAATAGATGAAAAGGTAGCCGAGGAAACAGGAAAAGCAGTTGGAGATATATTAATTGAAAATGAATTTGAAGCCTACAAAGAATTATATCCTGAAAAGTTAGTCTGTGATTATGGAGCAATAGCAGTAAAAAAACTTCTTCATCAGATTGATTTACCAGAACTTAGAGCAAATATTGAACATGAACTGAAGGGTCTTGCTAAGAGCAGTGGTAAAGCACTGAAACTTTTAAAAAGACTGAAGATAGTCAAAAATTTCATGAAGTCTGACAGTAAACCTGAATGGATGGTAATGGAAATTGTTCCAGTTATTCCACCTGAAATAAGACCGATGATTCAGATAGAAGGCGGAAGATTCGCAACCACAGATTTAAATGATTTATATAGAAGAGTTATTAATAGAAATAACAGACTAAAAAAACTTCTTTCTATTGGAGCTCCTGACATAATAATCAGAAATGAAAAGAGAATGCTTCAAGAAGCAGTTGATAGTTTGATTTACAATGGAAGAGTTGGAAAGGCTGTTACAGATAAATCAGGTAGACCGTTGAAATCTCTAACTGATTTAGTCAAGGGTAAAAAGGGAAGATTCAGAAGAAATCTTCTTGGAAAACGTGTTGATTATTCAGGGAGAGCTGTTATTGTTGTTGGACCTGATTTAAAGATTCATGAATGTGGAATTCCAAAGAGAATGGCAATGGAACTTTTCAAACCATTTGTTTTGTCTAAGTTGCTTCAGGGAAGCGAATCCAGTAAAACAGCGAGGAAGCTTAAGAAAACAATTATTGAAAAGGAAATGCCAGAAGCATGGGAAGTGCTTGAAGATGTAATTAAAGGGCACCCAGTTTTATTAAACAGAGCTCCTACACTTCACAGAATTTCAATTCAGGCTTTCATACCAAAGCTGGTTGAAGGAAATGCTATTCAGCTTCATCCGCTAGTATGTGCTCCATTCAATGCTGATTTTGATGGAGACCAGATGGCTGTTCATTTACCTATTTCCCCAGCTGCTCAAGCGGAATCTAAGTTTCTTCTTTTGAGTAGATATAATGTAATTTCCCCGGCAAGTGGGAAACCAGTTTCAATGCCTGGTAAAGATATTATATTTGGAGTTTACTACCTGACAACTATGGATAAGGAATACGAAGCTATTGAAAAGAAAATATTAGCTCTTCAACGTAAGCTTAAAAGAGATAAGAAGTCCAAAGCAGAAACGAAGAGAGAATTGTTGAAGTTTATTTTTGGAACACATCCAGAAAGAGAACAGGAAATTGTAAAAGAACCAACTGAAGAACTACCAGCAAAGGAAAATGCAGCAGAATCTTCAACTGAAGAACTTCTGGAAAAGGAACTTAAAAAACCTAAGAAAAAGGGTATCGAAGGATTAGGATTATATGTTTTTGGATGTCCTGAAGATGCAAAATTGGCTTTAAACAATGATGCTATTGGTCTTCATACTCCTATTTTCGTTAATTTTGGGGATGAAATTAAAACAGATGAAACTGGTTTAACTCTTACAACAGCTGGAAGAATAATATTCAACGAAATAATTCCTGAAGATTTGAAGGATTATACAAAGAAATTCACTAAAAAACAGATTAAGAAGGTAATTTACGATGTTTTCTATAAGTATGGAATAGATAGAACAGCTGATCTTTTAGATGATATGATGACTCTTGGATTCCACTATTCAACAATAAGTGGATTGACAATGTCAATCAGGGACATTATGACCTATCCAAAGAGAGAAGAATTGATTCATGAATCAGAAAAAGTTGTAGATGAAATAAACGAATACTACAATCTTGGATTTATTACTGATCAGGGAAGGTACGAAGAAACAATTAGAACATGGACAAAAACAACAGAAGATTTAATGTATAAAACATTCGATACCTTCAAGACTCAGAAATTCAATCCAATCTTTATGATGGTTGAATCCGGTGCTAGAGGAAGTATTGACCAGTTAAAACAACTTGCAGGAATGAGAGGATTGATGGCTGATCCATCAGGTAAAACACTTGAAATTCCTATAACATCAAACTTTAAAGATGGTCTTACAGAATTAGAATTCTTTACATCAACTCATGGAGCAAGAAAGGGTTCTGCTGATACAGCTCTAAGAACATCATTTGCTGGTTATCTCACAAGAAGACTTGTCGATGTTGCACAGAGTATTACTGTTTCCTCTCCTGATTGTGGCACTGAAAATGGAATCGAAGCAAAGGAAATAATGGCAGAAGGAGTAACAATAGAAAAACTTGAAGACTTCTTATTTGGAAGAGTGTTGTCTAAGGACATCATCAATCCATCAAACAAAAAGGTTTTAACAGATAAGAATGGAAAAGAATATTCAAGAGGAACGATGTTAAGAGATGAAGAATCAAGATTCCTGAACGAATTTAAAGTCAAGGTTCCAGTGAAAGTAGAAGAAAAAATAAAGGTAAAGAATATAGAAAAACTTAACAATGACATTGTTCTAGCTACTACACTCGAAGTTGGAAGTGAAACATTACCAACAAATACAATTTTAACCTGGGATATCGTTAGAAAATTAAAGGAAGCAAAGATAAAGGAAATTGAAGTATTTACATATCCGTCAATTGGACAGGTATTTGCAGGAGATGAATTAGAATACAAGAATGATAAAGATGAAAAACTAGTTGCATATCAGGAAAAGATTGATTTCTCAACAGCAAACAACCTTTACAAAAATGGATTTAATGAAATAGAAGTGAGACCTCTTATTCTTGTTAGATCACCTCTAACTTGTGAAACTGAACATGGTATATGTGCGATGTGTTATGGAATGGATCTTTCAAATCACAATATAGTAAATGT
>CAZGZM010000093.1:0-3465 GCA_964529955.1 uncultured Thermotogaceae bacterium | reverse complement strand
CAGGAAGTATTGAGAGTAAATAAATATATAGAAGAAGAAAATAACAAAGTAGAAGAAAATGTAGATTATGTATTAGGAAAGAGAATTGCAAAGAAAGTTATTATTGAAGATGATGAGAATAAAGTTTTAACACTATCTGAAGAAGGCGAAGTACTAACAGTTGATATTCTTGAAAGATTTGCGCTCAATGGATTGAAAGTAATTGATGTATATGATGTAGAAGAAGAACAGTATCAGGGTTATCTCGAATCACTTGATCCTGAAATAGAAATTCCTCAGAGGAACATTCAGGTTGGAATCAAAGAGGGAATAAAATTCAAGCAGAGATTGCTCAGAATAACTAAAGCATCTCTTGAAAGTGAAGGATGGCTATCAGCAGCTTCCTTCCAACAGACACCTCAGGTTCTAACTGAAGCATCAGTTGAAGGAAAGATAGATACACTTAAGGGACTTAAAGAAAATGTAATTGTCGGTCAGTTGATTCCAGCTGGAACTGGATTGGATATGTACTCAAATATTCAAATCGAGTATGGAATTTCTGTGCCTGATACAGAAAAAAAGGAAAGAATTGTATAGATAAAGGGGATGCAGATCCCCTTTTTTGTTATTGGGGGTTTATCTCATGAAGAAAATAATAATTTTAGTACTGATATTTTTATTTGTTTTCAGCTTTGTTTTTGCAGTTAAAGAAGATGGAAATAAAATACCGAAAATTGTACTTTTACTTAATGATCACGATTATGAAGTTACCAGAGCTTCAATTGAAGTTGCGCTTGCAGATTTAAAAATTGATTATGATGTTTATAAAACCTATGAAGGAGAATTCCCTGAGCTTAACGATTACGATGGAATCATTATAAGTGGAGGTGCCTATACTGATGCTTACTTAACTAGAGATGATAAACCTATTGTTGGCTCAAGGTATATACTCGAAACTGAAGTTCCAGTTCTAGGAATATGCATGGGCAGTCAAATAATTGCTAAATTATATGGTGAAGATATCGAATATAATCCTGTTCATGAATGGGTATGGGCATTAAAGGGAGAAATAGATGACCCAATTCTTGAAAATATTCCAAAGAGAATGGATGTATGGGAAAATCATGTTTATTCAATTACAGCATTACCAAAAGATTTTGTAAACCTCATCTGGGGTGAAAGAGACAATTCACTAAAATTAATAAAGCATAAAGAAAAACCCATATACGGAATAGTATTTCACCCTGCAATTACACTTAATTACAGGGAAACTTCTGCTATACAAATCCTTATAAACTTTGTGAAGATGTGTAATAATGAATCAGAGAATTATCCAGATTTTGTTAGTGATTATAAAATATTTTAACGGGGGGTAGTATAAATGGATTATATTAACACTAAAAATGCACCAGCAGCAATAGGACCATATTCACAAGCTATTGATTTAGGAGATTTTGTTTTTCTTTCAGGTCAGATACCAGCAATCGCTGAAACAGGAGAACTTGTTGAAGGAACCATTGAAGAGAAAACAGAAAGAGTTTTTGCGAATATAAAGGCTATATTAGAAGAAGCTGGATTAAAACCATGTAATGTAGTAAAAGCAACAGTTTTTGTAAAGGATTTAGGAAATTTTGGAAAAATAAACGGAGTTTATGCAAACTTTTTCGGTGATCATAAACCAGCAAGATCCTTTGTTGAAGTTAGTGATCTTCCAAAGGGTGTAGATGTTGAAATTGAGGTAATTGCAAAGAGATGATCCAGATTAAGGATACTCAATTTCCAACCCTTAGTGATATAGAAGAAAAGCTTAGCGATAATAATTATGGAGAGAAGAATTTTGTAAATGGTAATCATGGGATTTTTTTGGTTGTAGAATCAGCAAAAGCTAAAACTAAAAAGGATAGAGAGTATTACAATCTCAAAATAAGGGATGGAAAAAGGACTACCTATGCTAAATCATGGGAATGGACAGATATACCATTTCAGGGTGGAGTAATTGTAGCTGAATATTCTGTTGATAAAACTTGGGGATATTCGCTTAATATAAAAAGCATAAAGGACTACAATGAAATAATAAAGGAACATCCTGAAATAACATCTCTTATGCCTGTTTTTGAAAAAAGAGAAGAATATATAAAAAAATTAAGGGAACTAATAGACTCTTTAACAGATGAGAAAATAAAAGAACTTCTTCAGAAAATATTCATAGATGAAAAAACCAGATTGGACGATTACTTTCTAGCTCCTGCAGCAGTAAAAAATCATCATGTAAAAGTTGGAGGATTATTGCAGCATAGTTTGAACATAGCAAAAATCTGTGATGAAATATGCAAGATAAAAATATTTACTAATCTTAATCGAGATATACTAATATCGTCAGCTCTTCTGCATGATATTGGAAAGGTAAGAAGTTATGATCTGGAAAATGCTTCCTTTAAAATGACAGTTGATGGAGTTCTTGAAGACCACATTGGATCTGGTGTTCAAATTCTGAATGATTATTTTAAAATGGCTGATGATTTTCCCAAAGAAATAGAAAGACAAATATTGCATATTGTACTTAGTCATCATGGATTGAAGGAATGGGGTTCAGTTGTCCAACCAAAAACTCTCGAAGCAATAATTATTCATAACGTTGATCGATTAGAAGCCCAGGCTGAAGCTTACATTGATTACTGGAAAACAAATGAAAATGATGAATTTTCTGATTACATTTCTATGCTTGGTACAAAAACATATAATCCAAAGAATGATTAAGTATTGAAATAATCTCATTTTTCTGGTATATTAATAATTAGAATTAATCTAAGGAGGTATTAGTATGGATAAAAAACTCGTAAATGCAATTAATGATCAAATCAAAGCAGAATTTGATTCAGAATATATTTATTTAGGAATGGCAGCATGGGCAATGAAAGAAGGATACGAAGGAGCAGCTAATTTCATGTTCATTCAAGCAGATGAAGAAAGATTCCACGCAATGAAATTTGTTAAGTTCCTTGGAGAAATGGATGAAAAAGTTGTAATTCCTCAAGTTGACCAACCTGGAACAGAGTTCGAATCATTACAGGAAATAATTGAAAAGGCATATGAACACGAACAATATATAACAAAAAGAATTCATGATTTAGTTAAATTAAGTGATGAAGTTGGAGATCCAGCAACCAATGATTTCCTCAGCTGGTATATCGAAGAACAAATTGAAGAAGAAAGTAACTTCAGAGCTATATTGAAAAAATTGAAGATAACAGGCGGAAAGGGTCACGCATTACTCATGATCGATTCACAACTAGGACAAAGACCTACATTCACACCACCAGTTGACGGAGAAGAATAAATAAAAATATATTAATCATAGAAAAGAGCCCGTAAAAAGGCTCTTTTTCTTTGTTGATTGAATGTTTTTATCTAAATATTTATTTTTTTTACTATTAAATTTTTGCTTAAAATTTAAATTTCTCTTTCTTTTTTTGAAACTACAGATTA
>CAZGZM010000092.1:4704-8486 GCA_964529955.1 uncultured Thermotogaceae bacterium | reverse complement strand
TTAGCCTTTAAATCATACTTGGCTATTATCTTATCCATGAATTCCTTCACTTGATTTGGTTTATTTGCGTGAGGTGCCATCAAAGCAAATTCAGTGTCATCCATACCTGGAGTAGCTAAAACATCCAACATCAAAGTTTTACAGAATACTATGCTACCCGCTCCTATAATTGCTATTTTTCTCATATTTGCATACCCCCTGATTAAAACATCCCGTTAAAAGTATAACTTAAAAATTTTTTAAGTTAATAAGTAAATAATATCAGGTTTTAAAGAGCTTCTTTAACAATATCTTCAATTTCTTCAGGTTTAATTTTCGGTTTGAATCTGTTTATTACTTCTCCTTGTCTACTAATAAGAAATTTATCGAAGTTCCATCTTATTTTTCCTTTAAACTCTCCTGTTTCCTCAGTTAAATATTTGTATAAGGGATGCTGGTCCTTTCCTTTAACACTTAATTTTTCAAAAATAGGAAAGGAAACCCCATAATTGGTTGAACAAAATTCCCTTATCTCCTCATTTGATCCAGGTTCCTGTTTCAAAAAATTATTTGCTGGAAAGGCAAGAATTTCAAAACCTTTATCTTTGAATTTTTGATAGAGCTTTTCTAATCCCTCATACTGTGGAGTAAATCCACATTTGCTTGCAGTGTTAACAAGGAGCAAAACTTTTCCCTTATAATCTTCCAGACTCTTCTGAAATCCAAAGGAATCATTGACAGTAAAATCATAAATATTCATAACACACCTCCTAAAATAAAATTTAAAAAAGGCCGGATAAACCGGCCTTTTACTTTATTAAAACTTTAAGTATTAATTATTCTTTCCAGAGATCGTAATAATAGTAACCTGATCTCATGATATGTGGGAACCAACCTCGAACTTCAGGAGTTCTTACATTCATACCAAGAGGCATATCAACAGGAATACCAACTACGTTTTCAATAGCTATTTCCTGAATTTCCTTATAGAGATCTATTCTTACTTGAGGGTCACCAGCTTGAACTGCTTCCATGATTAAACCATCAAGGTTTTCTCTACAGAATACTCTGAATGCTTCTCCCTGTCTTCCACCGTAAGGTCCGTAACTTGCATAGAATGTTGCGATGAAGTTGTGTGGGTCAGGATAGTCTGCTACCCATCCAATAACGAAACAAGCGAGTAATTCAGCCTTCTGTGCAGCAAGGTATGTTGGCCACTGTACACCTTGAACTTCTAACTTGAACTTAGGATTAATACTTTCAATGTAGAATTTGAGCATTTCCATAACTGTCTGTCTTGTATCATTACCTGTGTTGTAAAGAAGTTGGAGTTTGAATCCTTTGTCCCAAAGTTCTCCACCCCAAGCTTTCTTGAAGTGTTCTGCTGCTTTAGCAAGATTGAATTCAGGGAGTGGTAAGCTGTCATCGTATCCTAAGAAACCTTCTGGAAGGTCTGCAGGAACAACTTTACCTAAACCATTAACAACTTCTGATATGAATGTTGCACTATCATAACAATAAGAGAATGCTTTTCTAACATTGATGTCAGTAAAGAAATCTAAAGGAATACCATTACCGTCTAATTGTCCACTACCTACATATTCTGATCCTTCTTTGATTCCCCAGTTAAAGTGAATAGTGTTAACCTGAGCTAAAGGATATCCTGTTGTAAGAACAACTTTACCCTGATTTTCAAGTTCCTGTGCCTGGTCAAGATATGATGCTCCAAAGTATGCTATATCAGCATCTCCAGCTTCGATGATTGATTTTCTTGTTGAGAATTCGTCGATACCATCAATTATAACAGTCTTAAGTTTTGCTGCTCCTCTGAAGTAGTCATCGAATCTTTCAAGAATAACCTTTTGCTGTGCTCTGTCCCATTCAACTAGAGTAAATGGACCTGAACCGAAATCTGCTGTATGGAATGGTGTTTCTTCAGGTTGTAAGTCATGCCATTTCCACCAACCGTCTGCCTGTCCATCCCATGCTCCAGCTTCCATACCAGCCTTTGAATCAACTACAGCACTCCAGTAGTTATAGTGTGAAATAATGTTCATGAATGGAGCGAAAGGTCCTAAGAGAGAGAAAACAACATCGTTTCCATCAACTTCAACTGCAGGATCAAGAACATCGTTATAGAAACCGATCAATTTTTCTTTTGCTGCGTCTGAAGTTGGTTCTCTGTTTTCATCTACTGCTTCGCTGTAAGGCATACCAGCATAGTCTGCAAACCATGCTTCTAATGAAGCAAATGCTCCACCAGATAATGCTTCCATCATCATCCACATTGGTCCACCAGCTGGATCATAGAGAAGTCCTCTTTCGAATGACCATTCTACGTCATAAGGTGTTACAGGGTTTCCTGAATGGAAAACTGCACCTTCAACCATTGGGAAAGTATACATTGTTGCTTCTGCATTTACCAATCCATTTTCGATTGTAGGTACTGCAGTAGCTAACATTGGAGCCATTTCTGTTGTTGATTCTCCAACATATTTCACAAGGTTATCATACATGTTGTTGATAGCCTCTCCACTAGCTGTATCATATGCGTAATGAGGATCTAATGTCTGTGGTTCACCTATATCCAAACTAACAAAAACGTCCTTTTCAAGCGCTGCAAATGATACAGTTACAAAAATTAAAGTTACCAGTAAAAATAAAACAACTTTCTTCACAGTATTGCCCCCTTTTATTGAAATTTTAGGTTTAAATAATTACTCATAAAGTTACTCATAATAAATAGCATATAATATACAATTATACATTAAAAAATCCCAGATTTCAAAATACCAGGATATAGTTACAATTGACATAAATAAAATATAATGCTAAAATCTTTAGCACAGTTGGGTGCGTAGCTCAGTGGGAGAGCGCTTCCTTGACGAGGAAGAAGTCGTAGGTTCAATCCCTACCGCACCCACCACTTTTTTATATTTCTTCAATAACTTTTTCAAATATTCTTGCAATTTTATTACCGTTTCTCCTTGATGTTTCGTTTACCATTTCAGAAGTGAGCGGTTCTAATTCATCTGGTAAAGCCATATCTGTAACACATGAAATCCCCAAAACCTTCATTCCTCCATGTCTTGCAACGATAACTTCAGGTACAGTTGACATTCCAACTGCATCTGCTCCAAATTTCTGGAACATCTTCAATTCAGCTGGAGTTTCAAATGAAGGTCCTGTAACAGCAACATATACACCTTCCTGAAGTTCAATATCTAAATCCTTTGCTGCTTTTTTAGCTAATTCATTCAATTCAATGTCAAAGGGATTACTCATATCAGGGAATCTTGGTCCCCATTCTTCAAAATTTTCTCCAATAAGGGGGTTATCTCCCATGAAATTAATAATATCATTAAGAAGCATGATGTCGCCTCTCTTAAAATCAGGATTTAAACCACCGCATGCATTAGTAAGCATGAGTATTTCAACACCAAGCTCCTGCATTATTCTAATAGGGAAAGTAATCTTCTTCATAGAATATCCTTCATAATAATGATGTCTTCCGTTCATAAGAATTACATTTTCCTTACCTAGTTTTCCTATTATAAGCTCTCCTTTATGACCTGGAGCTGTAGATTTTTCAAAATGAGGAATTTCAGAATAATCTATATGAATAGGGTTCTTGATATTTTTTGCTATTACATCCAATCCTGATCCCAATACAACCGCAATTTCTGGCTTAAAATCTATTTTTGATTCTATATAATCACTGGCTTCTCTAACTTGTTTAACATATTTATGAATATCTTTCATGCACGCACCTCCGTAGAGATATTATACCAAAAGAATAAAAA
>CAZGZM010000092.1:0-4604 GCA_964529955.1 uncultured Thermotogaceae bacterium | reverse complement strand
TGAATATCTTTCATGCACGCACCTCCGTAGAGATATTATACCAAAAGAATAAAAAAAATTTCAACTTTTAAATTTGCCAACAATAAAAGTAGACTATGGTATAATTCCGATAAAATATGTTTTTTAGAGGTATTAGGAGGTTGAACAAGTGTTTTTTTCCAAACTTTATGCACCTACTTTAAAGGAAACTCCATCCGATGCAGATCTAATTAGTATCAAATACTTAATAAGAGCAGGATTCGTAAGAAAAATTGCTGCTGGTGTCTATGTTTATCTTCCTCTAGCATGGAAAGTAATTAAAAAAATCGAGAATATTGTTAGAGAAGAAATGGATGCAATAGGAAGTCAGGAAATCATGCTTCCAATTATTCAACCAGCTGAATTATGGTATGAATCTGGAAGATGGGATGATTATGGCCCAGAAATGATGAAGTTAAAGGATAGACATGAGAGAGATTTCACTCTGGGACCTACCCACGAAGAAATGATAACCGCAACTGTTAGAAACGAACTGAGATCTTACAAACAGTTACCTTTATCACTATACCAAATCCAGAATAAATATAGAGACGAAATCAGACCAAGATTTGGCTTAATAAGATCAAGAGAATTCATAATGAAGGATGCCTATACCTTCCATACAGATCAGGAATCCCTTGACGAATATTATGATTTATTCTATGGAGCCTACGATAAGATTATGAAGAGACTTGGACTTGAGTACCAGGCAGTTGAGGCAGACAGTGGTACTATTGGAGGTAAGGGATCTCATGAATTCAACGCACTTGCTGAATCTGGAGAATCCACTATCCTTTATTGCGACTGTGGGTATGCAGCAACAGATGAAAAAGCAGAATATACAGTTGAAGCATTTGAAGTAGAAAAAGACCTTGCTTCAAAGAAAAAAGTTTCAACTCCAGATGTTAAAACTATAGAAGAAGTGGCTGAATTCCTTAAAACTACCAAAGAAAAAATAGCTAAATCCGTATTATATAAAGGAAAGAAAGGTTTCATTCTGGCTATGATCAGAGGAGATCAAGAGCTGAACGAAGCTAAACTAAGAGCATATTATAACGATCAAACAATTCAAATGGCTTCTCCAGAAGAAATAATCAAGGAATTCAATGTTCCGGTTGGTTTCATCGGTCCAGTTGGAATTTCTGAAGAAGTAGAAATAATTGGTGACAAATCAATTGAAGGAATGAGAAATTATGTTGTTGGTGGAATGGATAAAGATTATCATTATATAAACGTTTCCCCAGAAAGAGATTTTAAAATAAATGTTTATGCTGACCTGAAAATTGTCAAAGAAGGAGATAAATGTCCTCTATGTGGAAAACCTCTTAAGCAGAAAAAGGGAATAGAACTGGGACAGGTTTTCAAACTGGGAACTAAATATTCAAACTCAATGAACGGATTCTACACCGATGAAAATGGTAAAAAGAAACCTTATTTGATGGGATGTTACGGTTGGGGAATATCCAGAACATTAGAAGCTTCTGTCGAGCAGCTTCATGATGAAAATGGAATAATCTGGCCTCTATCAATAGCACCATATCAAATAATTGTAACAGTTGTTAATTTTTCAGATGATATACAACGAGAAACCGGACTAAAATTGTATAATATATTGAAAGAAAAGGGATATGAAGTTATAATTGATGACAGAAAACTTTCACCAGGTTTCAAGTTCAAGGATGCTGATATAATTGGAATACCACTTAGAATAACAGTTGGAAAGAAAATTAAGGAAGGCAAAATTGAATTGAAATCAAGAATAAGCAAAGATAGAGAAGATGTTCCTGCAGATAATATCGATATGTTAATAAGTAAAATTGAAGAAATATTTGCAGATTATAATCCAGTAGAAACAATAGGAGAGAATTAATGGGTTTATTTAAGAAAAAATATGATAAAGGGTTGGAAAAAACAAGAAAATCCTTTTTTTCGAAGATAAAAGAAATACTAAAGTTTGACAAACTTGATGAAGATACGCTGGAAGAAATCGAAGAACTACTTATTCTTTCAGATATGGGAATGGAAACAGTAGAGGAAGTTATCGAGGAACTTAAAGAAAAGTGTAATGGAAAGGAAGATCCTACAGTAATTTTAAAAGAAATTTTAAAGAAAAAATTAGTTGTTTCCTTTGATGATAAAGAAAAAAACAACAAACCATATGTATTATCTGTAGTTGGAGTGAATGGAACCGGGAAGACCACTACAATAGGTAAACTGTCCAATAAAATGGTAAAAGAGGGTAAATCTGTTGTTCTCGCAGCATGTGATACATTCAGAGCTGCCGCTGTTAGCCAGCTTGAAATTTGGGGTGAAAGGACAGGAGCTTCAATAATCAGCCAGGGACAAGATGCTGATCCAGCTGCGGTAGCATTCGATGCAGTAAGTCATGCTAAAAGTAAAAACAAAGATATAGTAATTATTGATACAGCAGGACGATTACATACAAAGAGTAATTTAATGGAAGAACTTAAAAAAATCAACAGAGTAATTAGTAAGGTAATTCCTGAGGCACCTCATGATATATGGCTCGTGCTTGATTCTACCACAGGACAGAATGGACTTGTTCAAGCAAAGAAATTTAAAGAAACAGTAAATCTAACGGGGATAGTTTTAACTAAACTAGATGGAACAGCAAAGGGAGGAATCGCCTTTGCGATTGTTAAGGAACTGGGAATACCTGTAAGGTACATAGGTTTGGGCGAAGGCGAAGAAGACTTAAAGGAATTTAATATAAACGACTTTGTTGATGCACTGATTTCAGACGATAATAATCTGTGAAAAGGGTGATTTAAATGGGTTTTACATTAAAAAGCAGTTATGCATTAAGGGGAATCTATATCATTGTAAGAAAGATGAAGGAAGAGAATAAAGAAGCTATTCCTATTGGGGATATCGTAAAGGGAACTGATATCCCAAGAGACTTTCTTGAAAAAATATTTGGAGAACTGAGACATATAAATATCATTAAATCATTGAGAGGAAGATACGGCGGATACGCTTTAGCCAATGACCCTAAAGATGTAAAAATCAGAGACATCGTTTTTGCTCTTGATAATCCAATGGGATCTTTCAAATGCATGGGAGATGATAATCATTGCAAATATTCTTCAAGCTGTTCCGTCAGATACGTTTGGAATAAACTTCATGACGCTATGTTTAGGGAACTTAGTGATATGACTGTGGAAGATTTATTCCATGTTCCTGCTGAAGAAATATGCACTCCAGAATTTGATTTTGAAAGCAAGGGTTAAAAATGAAAATAATATATCCAGGTTCATTTGATCCGTTTACTTATGGGCATTACGATGTATTGATAAGAGCAGTAAAAAACTTTGAAGAAGTTAAAATTTTAGTTTTAAATAATATGCAGAAGAAGTACATGTTTTCAATAAGCGAAAGATTGAATATAGTAAAGGATTATATTAAAGATAAAGAAAATATTACCGCTGACACCTACGAAGGTTTATTAATTGATTATGCAAAAGAACATAATTACAAAGCTGCCCTGAGAGGACTCAGAGCTGTTGATGATTTTGAAATGGAATTACAGATGGCAAATGCCAACCGGACGCTCTACGAAGGATTTGAAACTTTCTTTTTAATGACCGATCCAAATTTTTCCTTTGTCTCATCAACAGTGGTAAAACAAGTCATTATTCATGGGGGAGATATTTCACTTTGGGTTTCAGATTTCGTAATTGAAATGTTTAAAAAGAAGTTAAAAAAAGTTATGTAACAAAATAGTAAAACATTTTCTTTTTTTTAGGTTATAATCCATTGGAAAAATAAAAAATTTAGGAGGAATCTTTAATGAAAATTACAGCTGAAATGGTTAAAAAATTAAGAGATATGACAAGTGCCGGTATGATGGATTGTAAAAAGGCTCTAGCAGAAACGGATGGAGATTTTGAAAAGGCAAAGGACCTTTTAAGAAAAAAGGGAATCGCAAAGGCCGATAAAGTTGCAGGAAGATCAACAGCAGAAGGAATCGTATATTCATACATTCATCATAACAGTAAATTAGCAGTATTATTAGAACTCAACTGTGTAACTGATTTTGTTGCAAGAACCGATGAATTTAAAGAATTAGCACATAAAATTTCCTTACAGATCGCATCCATGGGTGCAAACTGGGTATCACCTGAAAATGTTTCAGAAGAAGTTATCGAAAGAGAAAAGGATATCTACAAAGCTCAATTGAAGGAATCAGGAAAACCTGAACATGTATGGGATAAAATAATCGAAGGAAAAATTAACGCATTCTATAATGACAATTGTCTATTAAATCAGGAATATGCATTTGAAAAGGGGAAAACGATAAATGACATGATCGTTGAAACTATTGCAAAAACAGGTGAGAATATAAAGATTTCTAGATTTGTAAGATGGACAGTTGGAGAAGTATCACAATAATTAAATAATTTTTAGGTGAGCCCAGCTCACCTTTTTTTTGGGAGAGATAGATATGTTTAAAAGAATATTGCTAAAGCTCAGTGGAGAAGCATTAAGTGGTGAAGGTAACAACGGATTTGGAAAAGAATCAATGGAATATCTTCTTGAAGAGGTCGCATCTATTCATTCCCAAA
>CAZGZM010000091.1:0-8496 GCA_964529955.1 uncultured Thermotogaceae bacterium | reverse complement strand
TTTCGATTGCTTCATCCATCTGTTCCTTTTTAAACTTCATGTGGTGGTTTAATTCTACTCCTTCTGCGAAGTTACAACCTTTACCTTTGATTGTATCCAAAACAATCGCAGAACTTTTTTCAGATTTTTGAGCTTTTATGATTGCTTCATAAATTTGCTCAACGTCATGTCCGTCAATTTCCTGAGCAAACCATCCAAAATCTTCTATCTTAGCTCTCATATCTCCAAGAGAGTTGATATCATCTGTATAACCATCTAGTTGCTGTTTGTTATTATCTACAAATACAATTAAGTTTTTCATAGGGTGGTTCCCGGCATACATGAATGCTTCCCAAACCTGTCCTTCCTGACATTCTCCATCACCAACAATACAATAAACATAATTGTCATTATTATCCATTGCGTTTCCCATTGCTACACCTAATGCCATGGAAATACCCTGTCCCAGTGATCCTGTAGACATATCGATACCTGGTGTATGATTTCTGTCACAATGACTTGGTAAATCTGTTCCACCCTGATTAAGAGTCATTAATAATTCTTTATCAAAAAAACCCTTTAATGCTAATGTTGCGTATACCGAAGGACCTGAGTGACCCTTTGAAACAACCAGCCAATCCCTGCCCTCCATCTTTGGGTTATTTGGATCAACATTCATCACATCGTCATATAAAACAGCCAGGAGTTCAACTATCGACATCGCTCCTCCAATATGTCCGAATCCTAAATTTCCCAATTCTTTAAAAGTTTCTAATCTTATTGATTTAGCAAACTTCTGTATCTCTTTCTTCTTTTCCATAGTAAGCATAAAATCACCTCTTATATTATCTTATTCATTTTATATTATATATAGGATTACTATAACATTCAAATATACTTTAAATCTTAAAAAAATCCTTGCCATTTTTATTGAAAATTTATTTATTCAAAAATTTAAAAAGGGAAAAGTTATTTACCTTTCCCCCTGATTGTTTTAGTATTCAAAACCAACTTCAAATGCTTTAATATTTAGATCTACAAATTTCTTCTTGATATTATTTCTCAGTAGTTCATTCCAATCTGTTTTTTTCAAATCAAGAATTTTTGCTAATTTTCCAAGAAGAATTATATTTTGAACTCTTATATTACCTATTTTTATAGCTTCTTCTGATGCATTAATAGGAATTGTTTCTACTATATCACTCAGTTCTTCAATAATTTCATCTGGATATTTGAAGGCACCTCTGAAAATAGGTGCTGAATGAATATTATAATCATTTACAATTAAAGTACCTTTAGGATTTATAAATTCAATATATCTCATTGCTTCCATCTCTTCAAAGGCTACAAGAATATCAGCTTTCCCCTTCCCAATTATCGGAGAATATACTTTTTCTCCAAATCTTACCTGGGTAGATACACTTCCACCTCTTTGAGCCATTCCATGAACTTCAGACATTTTAACATCGAATCCCTCATTAATTAAGGCTTTAGATAAAATTTTACTTGTAAGTATAATTCCCTGTCCACCAACTCCAACTAAAAGAATACTTTTTGTCATTATTCATCACCAACCCTTTCTATAGCATTAAAGGGACAAATTTGAGCACATACTGAACACCCAACACAGGTATTTTCATCTATTACTGAACCAATTTCATCATCAAAGGAAATTGAAGGACATCCTGCCTTTAAGCACATTTTGCATTTTCTGCACTTTTCGCTGTTTACCCTGAAAACTCCAGGTGTTTTTTCAAACATTTTCTTTTCTTCTTCCTTCAGTTTTTTGAGAGCACAGGGCCATCTTGCAATAATCACATAGGGTTCACTGCTTTCTATAGCATTATCAAGAGATTCTTTAACCTGTTTTAAATTATTAGGATCAATCGTTTCTATCTTTTTTACCCCAAGTGCTTTTACTACTCCTTCAATATTCACTTCTGGTGTTTCATCTCCAACTAAGGTATATCCTGTTCCAGGATTCTCCTGATGACCAGTCATTGCAGTTATCCTGTTATCGAGTATAATTACAGCTGCATTTCCATTGTTATATGTAATATCAAGAAGGCTTGTAATTCCTGAATGAAAAAAAGTTGAATCTCCTATTACTGCAACAGCCTTCATTTTCTGACCGCTTTTTTCAAAGGCTTTAGAAAAGCCATGAGCAGCACTGATACTAGCACCCATACATATTACAGTATCCATTGCATTGAGAGGTTCAGTACATCCCAAAGTATAGCATCCTATATCACCACTTATAACAATATTTTTTCGTTTGCTCAACTCATAAAAAATTCCCCTGTGAGGGCATCCAGAACAAAGAGTTGGTGGTCTGCCAATTGTTTTTTCCATGTTTTTTTCTACCACAGGATTAACAATATCCAGAAGTTTTTCCTGAATTATATCTGGATTGAGCTCTCCTTCAATAGGAATTTTTTCTTTTCCAATTACTTCGAGTCCTATTGTTTTACAAAAATTCTCAATAATCGGTTCATTCTCTTCAATAACATATATTTTTTTTACATTCTTTGAAAACTTTTTAATGAGTTCTTCCGGAAGAGGAAATGTAAAACCAAGTTTAAGATATGAAGCATTGTTTCCAAATATTTCTCTGGCATACTGATAGGATATTCCAGAAGTAATAATTCCTATTTCAGATTCGTTTAGTTCCATTTTATTAAGAGAACAATTATTACTGAATTTTTCAATTTCCTTTAACTTTTTCTCTAATTCAGCATGATGGATTCTGTTATTTGCAGGCGTTGAAACAAAAGCTGAAATATCTCTTTTATATTCTTTGAACTCAGGTTCTTTTCTATCACTTAAGTTAACCATTCCTTTGCTATGACAAATTCTGGTTGTCATTCTGAACAAAATTGGAACTTTGAATCTTTCACTTATATCAAATGCCTCTATTAAATAATCCTTTGCTTCCTGGCTGTCAGATGGTTCTATCATAGGTATCTTTGCATGTCTTGCATAATATCTGTTGTCCTGTTCATTTTGAGAGCTATGCAGACCAGGATCATCTGCAGTAACAATTACACATCCTGCAGACACGCCAATATAAGCTAGTGTAAACATGGGATCTGCAGCAACATTCAAACCTACATGTTTCATTGCACATATTGACCTTGCACCAGCGATAGAAGAACCCGCTACCACTTCAAGTGCAACCTTTTCATTGGGAGCCCACTCAGAATAAATCTCATTATACTGGGCAATATTTTCAAGAATTTCGGTACTTGGTGTTCCAGGATATGCAGAGGCAACAGTTACTCCGGCTTCATAAGCTCCTCTAGCAACAGCTTCGTTACCACTTAAAAGTTCTCGTTTCATTTAATCACCCCTTGGAGCCCATTTAGACTCGATTTTTGTTAATATGTCACCGTTACTGTTATATATCATCTGATTCATATTGTTTTCGATTAATTTACTTTTTACAGTCACAGTATCTCCTAATAAAACTTCTTTTTTGTATAAAATGTCAACTTCCAGCATTCTATTATTTTCAAGAAAATTAAATTCTAGAGAGTTTATTGCCCACTTCAAATAAACCGAGTTGTTCACATGTTTATAGCAATCTATATCCAGGTAATTTATTGGATGCTCTTTCTCGAAATCATATTTATCATATTCCTTTATCTTATTAAAAAATAAACTTTTTTCCCCTCCCGGTCTAGGATATAAACTTCCAATTTCATTGTTTATTCTCATGGGTCTTCTTTTCTTTAAATCAAGTAGCACTACCTGAGAATTTACATCAGCAAATAATTCTCCATTAGATTTTGCTTGAAATTTTCTATAAGCGTAAAATCCTTTATATGAATATGGCCAGGTGCTTATAACAAAGCTTTCAGGGTAAGAAATTTCTTTGAAAAGTTTAATATTCCACCTGAGCAGAATCCATGCAGCATTATATTTTGAAAGTATGTCCTGCTGTTCAGGGTACTCTTCAACATTTTCAACTGTGGATAAGTCTGCAATATACCTGATAAGGGAAGGAAGATTTTGATATCCAAACTGATCCGTATCTTGAAAGTTAAGTCTGTATTCTCTTTCTGTTAACCTCTTGTTTATAGTATTTCCACCTCCATTTTTAGTTTATCACATAAAAAATGATATTATTAAACGTATAAGAAATTTAAAGTGGAGGTATGTTAATGCTAAAGGACAAAATAAAGGATTACTACTCAAAGGGATATCTAAATTGTGCAGAATCGATGCTCTACGGTTCTAATGACTATTATGAATTAGATCTTGATAAAAAAGCGTTCAAATTAATGTCTCCCTTTGGTGGAGGCATGCAAATTCAATCAGTCTGCGGTGCGGTTACAGGAGCTCTTTCAGTAATTGGAGTAATTTTTACAGAAAAATATCAACATGAAGGCGAACTAATAAAAACTATTACCACTGATTTCATGTCAAAAATACAAGAGACCTTTGGAAGTTATGATTGTGATGATATAAAGCAGGAATGGCGAGATGAAGAAAAGGGATGTATTAATGTTGTCTGCAAAGTGGGCGAAATACTTGAGGAAACAGTAAATAAATATAAAGAATAGATTTTGGGGGCGGTGCAATGAGAAAATTTTTATTCGTTATCTTTTTCATATTAATCAGTACTTGTTTTTTTGCTTCAGATCTTTATACACCTATAAAAAGAACTATTGAAGTTACTGGTAATTTTGGAGAATACAGATCAATTTCTAAAAATTTAGCTGTACCTGAACATTTCAATCTTGGAATTGGTATATCTACAGGCGGAATATCTGGTGTAAACGTTTATTCTCCTGGGAAGGGGTATGTGGAATCAATTTCAGTAAATGATCCTCTTTATGGTCATACAGTATCAATTGTCCTTCCTAATCAAAAGAATGCAATTACCAATGAAATGGGAATTAAGGTTATGTTTGCTCATATAGAGGCTGCAGGTTCATCAGAATCCTCTGATACCAGAAAATTGGATAAGATTTTTGATATGCTCTTATCTGGGAGTTCAGTGAAATATAAAAAGATGGTTTTCAATCCAAACGAGATAGAGGTATACGATGGTCAAATAGTTGCTCAATCAGGCGATAGTGGTAACGTACCTCCGTATCTTCATATTGAAATAATGGATAATAGCGAAACAATGTACATAAATCCAGATATTTACTACGATTTTGGTAATCCTGAAACAACTATAATAATTGATAAAATTAAGATTGGATCAAATGAATATACTCTGAATTCAGGAGAAAAGCCGGTAATAAGTATCAGACAAGGACAGAATATTTATCTTCATTCTGCAGTTAAGTTGAGATATAATATAAGTCCGAAAAAAATTCAATTATTCCTTGAGAATAATCTTGTTTATGAAATTGATTTTGAAATGATAAGTGTTAGTGATTCCTTCGATCCTGAAGAAGTCTATTATGACTCAACAAATTCTGATTACTGGTTTAAAATGAACTCAAATAGTCAAAGCAGCATAATTACTGTTAATGACTGGTTTAACGTTGATATGGGATTTTCTCATGAAGCAAAAATCATTGTAACAGATAATTGGGGAAATACATCTTCAAGAAGCTTTGTTTTAAACTATGAATAACTTAAAATTTTTTAATTAAAGGAGAAATTTCATGATACAGAGATATTCGTTATCACCTATGAAAGAAGTATGGAGTGAAGAGGAAAAATATAATAGGTGGTTAACAGTTGAAATTGCCGTAATAAAAGCCTTTGAAGATAAAGAAATTGCTCCAAAGGGAATTTCGAAAAAAATTCTAAAAAAAACTGAAGTAGATATTAAAGATATACTTGAAATAGAAAAAACAGTTGACCATGACGTTATTGCATTTATTAAAAGTGTTACAAAGAATCTTGATGAAAACGAGGAGAGATTTTTCCATATGGGATTAACTTCCTCAGATATCGTTGACACTGCTCAGGCCATAGCAATTAAAAGAAGCGGTGAACTGCTTATGCTTTCATTGAATGATTATTTGAACTCATTAAAAAAATTGGCAATTAAGCATAAAAATCTGGTTACCATTGGAAGAACACATGGGATTCACGCTGAACCTACTTCATATGGCTTAAAGTTTCTTAATTATTATGCGGAGATGCAAAGAAATAAAGAGAGATTAGCGAATGCAATTGAAGCTGCAGCCGTTGGAAAGATAAGTGGAGCTGTTGGAAATTATGCAAATGTTGATCCAAAAATAGAAGAATTAGCCTTAAAAAAACTTGGTTTATCCGCCTCAAAAATTTCTACGCAAATTGTTCAACGAGATGTACATGCTGAATACATATTCACTTTAGCTCTTATTGGTGCATCCATTGAGAGAATTGCAACAGAAGTCAGACATCTGCAGAGAACAGAAATTCTGGAACTTCAGGAACCTTTTAAAAAAGGTCAGAGGGGATCATCTGCTATGCCTCATAAAAAGAACCCTATTCTCTGTGAAAGACTATGTGGGATGTCCCGGATATTGAGAGGCTATGTAAGTACTTCAATTGAAAACATTATCCTTTGGCATGAAAGAGATATATCTCATTCTTCCGCAGAAAGAATAATACTGCCTGATGCAAATCTAATTTGTTTTTATATGCTTAAAAAGGCAAAATATCTCGTTGATAACCTTGTAATCAATTATGATAATATAAACAGGAGTTTTAACTCCTCGTATAATTTGATTTATTCACAAAAAGTTATGTTGCATCTCATTAAGAAGGGAATGACAAGAGAAAAAAGTTATAAACTTGTTCAGGAGATAGCAATGGATTCATGGAAAAACAAAAAAGATTTCAAAAAAATGCTCAAAGAAAATAAAGATATTTCAGCCATATTGGAAGAAAAAGATTTTACGAAAATATTCAATCCTAGAGCATATCTTAAAAATGTTAGTGAAATATACAAAAGATTTTCAATAAAGAATAAAGATGGAGGAAAAAGATGAACAGAATGGCAATTGTAGGATCTCTTTGGGGTGACGAAGGAAAGGGAAAGGTAGTAAATTACTTTTCGGATAAATATGAATGGATTGTAAGATTTTCAGGTGGCTCAAACGCAGGTCATACAATTTATTACAACGAAAAAAAATATGTAAATCATCTTCTCCCATGTATCAAACCAGATAATTCTTCTAAGGCATTTTTAGGCGCTGGCATGGTTATTGATATGGAACAACTGATTGATGAACTAGAAAAATATGAAAATGAATTTAATGGATACAGTTCCAGGGTTTATATAGATCCTGAAGTTTTTCTTGTACTTCCATGGCATAAGGAAGAAGATGGATTTCTAGAAGATATGAGAAGAGAACCAATTGGCACCACAAAAAGAGGAATTGGCCCTGCATATACGGATAAAGCTTCAAGAGAAGGAATAAAACTTTATCATCTTTTTGATAAGGAAATACTAAAAGAGAGACTTCTTGATAATTATCATTTAAAGAAAAGCAAATATAAGGATAAATTTTCTCTTTCAGTGGAAGAAATGTTGGATTATTTATTAAGGCTGAAAGAAAAACTTCTAAATTTAAAAGTCAATTTTACCAGTGCAATAGATATGATATCTATTTTCAGAAATACTTCAGTCCTTTTTGAAGGATCACAGGGAGTTCTTCTGGATTTAGATTTTGGAACATATCCCTTTGTTACTTCTGGTTCCTGTATGGCCCATGGTGTATCATCTGTTGGCTTTTCAACCTTTGAACTGGATAATGTAATGGCTGTATTAAAAGCATATACAACTAGAGTCGGTTCGGGACCATTCCCCACAGAGGAAAATGGCAAAATAGCTGAAGAAATCAGAAAAGCAGGTAAAGAATACGGAGCAACTACGGGGAGGCCCAGAAGAGTAGGCTGGATAGATTTACCAGCTTTAAGATATGCAAAAATTAGATCTGGATTCACAAACTTTGTAATCACAAAAGCGGATGTTCTTAATGGATTTGATTCAATTAAAGTTTGTACAGCTTATAAATGTGGAGATGAAATTAAGGAAATACCATCAACTTCCTTTGATTTTTTCAAAGCTGAACCAATCTATGAAGAATTGCCTGGTTGGAGAGACACTCACAGTATAAACTTTTTAAAGTACATAACCTTTATTGAAGAAAAGGTTGGAATACCTATTGACTATATTTCATATGGGCCAAAAACTTATGAGATGGAAAGAAAATCGGATATGATTATGAATATAAAATAATTATTCAATAATTTTTTCGATAATATCAGAAAAGTCTTCAAGAGCTTGCTTTCCCTCTGGAGAAATTTCGTATAGGCCCCTACTTACTCTTGTAAACCAGCCATAGAAATTTTTATAAAGAATACTTTGAGTCTTTTTTGGAGCTCCTTCTTTGATTAGATCAGATGAGGAGCTTCTTTCTTTAATATTCAAAAGATTTAAGACTATTAAAGAATCCTGTTTATAAGATGTCATTATTTTCCTTTTAGAAACTCCTGCATTGTTGAAATTTCCCTTTCTTCCTTTAAATTCCTTTATCATTAATTCTTTTTTTCTATTAT
>CAZGZM010000090.1:5662-8562 GCA_964529955.1 uncultured Thermotogaceae bacterium | reverse complement strand
TTCCATTTTCTCTTTTTAATCTCGAATATCTGTGAGGTTGAAAAACAATACATGTTTTATTATCAGGAAAGGCTTCCTTTGCTGCTGCAATAGTACATTTTATTTCATCTGGAGTATGAGCATAATCATCAATTATAATATTATTATAAACATTCTCAGTTGATTTGATCGAGAATCTCCTATCAACAGTCTGTAATTTTGGAATTTTTTCTTTTATTAAATCTATATCCATTCCATATTCAATACAAAAAACTATCGCTGCTACAGCATTATATACATTGAATTCTCCTGGAATATTTATTTTGAATTCTCCTAATTCTTCCATACCCTTTCTTAGCTTGAAAAATTGAGAAGTATTTTCAGTTCTTCTATCATAAAATCTATAAAGGCCTTTGCTTTTTCCAAAGGATATCCCCTTTTTCGAAAATATTTCTCTTGAATTTTCATCATCTGCATTATAAACAACAATACCTTCTAAATTTTTAGAATATAATTTGAATGAATTATACAAGTTTCTTTTATTTTCTGAATAGTGTTCTAAATGGTCAAATCTAATATTAGTTATTATTGAGTGTTTAGGCTTAAATGTAGCAAAAAAACCATCGCTTTCGTCAATTTCACTTACCAGAATATCTCTACCGTGTTTATAATTACTATGAGAAAGGAAACTATAATTTCCTCCTAAAAAAATTCCTGTATTCAGATATTCATTTAACAAACATGAAACCAATGCTGTAGTGGTAGTTTTTCCATCTGTTCCTGTTATTCCTAAAGACTCTCTTTTCTTTAAAACTTTTTTAAGAAGCTCCATCCTGAAAATAATTTTCTTGTTTTCCTTTATTCCTCTTTTTATTTCAGGATTATCGTTTTTTATTGCAGTTGATCTTATGATATAATCTGGATCTTTCCAATTATTGTAATCATGACCTATAAAAACATCTATTCCTCTATTTTCAAGAATAAACGTCATATCATTTCTTTCGTAATTAGAACCATAAACCTCGTGACCCTCATCCGCTAAAAACATGGCTAGGCTACTCATTCCTATTCCACCTATACCAATGAAATGAAATCTCAAAATTCTACCCCCTGTTCTATAACCTCTATCATTAAACTAACTGGATCTTCATAATCCTTCTTTTGTGGTTTTTTCAAAGATAAAATTTCTTTAATTTTTAAAGATAAAATCTCGTCATCTAACCTATTTTCAAGTATAACATATCCCAATCCATATTTTTCAAGGGATTTACCATTGTAGTACTGATGATTTTCAGCTGCATACTTTTTTGGAACGATAACACCGGGAGTATTATAATATTTAAGTTCAGCTATTGATGAAGCACCTCCACTTGAAATAACACCATTAACAACTCCGATGTATTCGTGAAGATTATCTATATAATTGAATGCTTTTACAAAATCAAAATGATTGAATTTTTCTGTTGTTTCTTCCTTTCCTGTAACGTGTATATAAAAAATTCCCTGAAATCCCCTTTGATATATTTTCATCATTGTTTCATTTATAATAGGTGACCCAAAACTTCCTCCGACAATGAGAATAACCGGTGTATCTGAAGGAATTTTCAAATTATTCAAAATACCTATTTTATCTGGCTTACACTTTCTTATAGGTATACCCGAGAAAACTATTTTTTCTTTAGGAACAGAAAAATATTCTTTACTTTCGTCAAAAGAAATGAAAATTTTATCGGCAAATTTTGAAAGTTTCTGATTGCTTAGACCAGGTTTAGCGTTTTGAGAATGTATATAAATCTTCTTATTTAACAAATGCGCAGCTTTAATTACTGGATATGATACGTAACCACCGGTAGAAAAAATAAAATCTGGTGAAAACTCCATTAACTTATTTTTTACAATCCTTATATTCTTTCTATGATTAAGAATTACTTCTATATTTTTCAAATTATAAAGAGGTCTATACAAACCCTGAATTTCAAGGGGATATTTTTCTACTTCCGGAAAATCTTTTTTAATTTTCTTATCATCTATTTTTCCCTTTATAGTAAAATAGAGAACTTCAACATTTCTATTCTCCGCTAGTCCCTTAATAAAGGCTAAGGCTGGATAATAGTGTCCTCCGGTACCTCCACCGCAAACCGCTATTTTCATTTTCCTTCCTCTTCTAATTCTTCATTTACTTCATCATCTTGATTTTCCTTTTTTTCTTTCTCGAAAAGAATACTGAAAACAAATCCAAATCCTATAGTTAATGATATCACTGAAGATCCACCATAACTAACAAATGGCAAAGTTATACCAGTAGGTGGAAATAAACCCAAATTTACAGCTATATGAATTGCTGCCTGTAAAAGAATAAATAGAGAAAATCCAACAATATACAACTTACTCTCTTTAGATTTGCATTTTTTTGTAGCTATAACAATTAAAGTTCTAGTCAATCCTATATAAGCAAACATTAAAATGAAAATACCTATCAACCCTAATTCTTCTCCAATAGTTGCAAATATAAAATCCGAATAGGTAACCGGTAAACTATATTTAATTATTCCTTTACTCGGTCCTGTTCCCAGTAAACCTCCAGAAGGGAAAGCGCTGATACTCAATTCCACCTGTTCGTGCGCTTCTCCTGTGAATCCAGAAACAAAAGATAGTAATCTCTCAACTTGATACTCCTCGAGAAAACCTCCAAATACTGCAACTACGAAAACTACCACCACTAAGGCTACAATCATAAAGAGATATAAAAATTTAGCTTCTCCCAAAACCATCATCATAAAAGTAATTATCATCAAAACCAATGCTGTTGAAAGGTCTGTTTCAATAGCAACTAAACCAATCATAGGAAGAATTAATAACTAGGGCGTCGCGCTCCGGCACACCGCCCCAGCCGGAGGTGCCGAACGCGGGAAGCTCGGCCT
>CAZGZM010000090.1:0-5652 GCA_964529955.1 uncultured Thermotogaceae bacterium | reverse complement strand
AGTTAAAAACCCTGGTAATAAAATTGGTATTATAAAACGTTCTTTATAATCATCTTTTAAATTTCCATAATATCTGGCCATCAATAATACTATTATTACTTTCGCCAGTTCAGATGGTTGAAAATTGATAAATCCAAGATCAATCCATCTGTAAGAACCTCCTCTACTTGGAAAAAGGAAAACAGCTGCTAGTAAAATTAAAATTAAAGGATAATACAATTTAAAAGAAAGTTTTAAGTGAGTAGTACCCCTCAAAAGTATTATAAAAATTGCTGCTAAAGCACCAAGTATTAAGGAAAAAATCTGTCTCAATACATTATCAGTGGCGTCAAATCCTATCAATTTCATCTCCATAGGAATTCCTGCACTATAAATAAATGCAAAACCAAATGATAATAAAATACTTAAAAAAATAGTTAAAAGTAAATAATCACGATTCATAAATTTTTCCAACAGATACCTTTAGTGATTCAACATTCTTCTGGTAATCGTCTCCTCTTTCTTTATAATTTTTATACATATCAAAACTGGATCCACCGGGACTTAAAATAACTGTATCTCCTTCTTCGGCAAATTCAAAAGCTTTTTTAACTGCATCATTCATAGACGAAACACTTGTAAACTCAATTTCTCTTTTTTCAAGCTCATCTAACAAGGCAACCATTGAATTTCCTATTACTATGATTTTTTTCATAAAGGAAATAATATTGAGTAATCTATCGTAATTCTCTTTCTTTTCCATCCCACCAAGAATAACTACTGTATTTTTTGGATCTAAATTTAGTAGAGCAGTAATAACAGCATGAGAATTTGTTGCTTTAGAATCATCTATAAATTTAATATTATCTATCTCGCTAACCAATTGATTTCTATGATTTAGAGATTTGTAATCCGCTAATTTTTCCATAGCATCAGTATAATCCATTCCTAACATTCCTAAAATAACAGTTGATGCTAAAAGATTTTCGTTATTCTGAATTCCTTTTATTGCCATATAATCGGTTTTAAGATGCAATTTATGAATAGCTATTTCATTACTAGTATAATAAAACATACCACCAGGTTTATTTGAAAATGTTAAAATCCCTTCTCTAGGTTTCGAAATAATGTTATGTTCAAATTTATTAATTATCTCATCTCTCACAAATGAATAATCCTTTGTTATATCAATAATTTTCAATTTTGCAAGTTCATATTCTTCATAGTTAAAATAGTAATCAAGATGATCCTGTTCGATGTTTAATAAAATTGAGAGATCAAAATACTTTCGTTTATGTCTGAACCAGCTCAACTGAAAGGAACTTACTTCAATTATATGAAAATCATAATTATCATAAAGAGCCTCAACAAGTGGAGTACCAAGATTTCCACCTACAAAGGTTTTGAATTTTGTTTTCTTTAGAGCATGCCCTATCATTGTTGTTGTAGTTGATTTCCCATTTGTTCCTGAAATACCAACAGTTACACCTTGTTTTTTCTTTAAAATTAAAGATAAACTAATCTCCATTTCAGTTGTATATAACTTTTTCGAATAAATAATTTCCTTTCCAATAGGTGAATTTGGAGAAACTCCAGGACTAACAATATAAGAATCACAATTTTTAATTTCTTCACTATGTCCATTTTCTTCAAATGGAATATTATTTTGTTTTAAATACTCTTTATATTCCTCTTTAATTACTTTGGAATCAGAAACAAAATAATAATCAATGATATTATTCTCATTGAAGTATTTTAATAATTTAAAGTTGGATACACCAAAACCAAGAAAACAAACTCTTCCTTTATATAACATCTTCTACACCTTCCAAGCAATCAACCCTAAAAGACTCCCAAAAACAGCTACAGTAGAAAATAATATAACTATTTTTCCTTCTTTCCAATTTAACATATGGAAATGGTGATGTATAGGAGACATTTTAAAAATTCTTTTACCGGTTAATTTAAAAAAAGATACCTGAAGTATTACAGAAAACATTTCAATTAAGAACACTAAGCCAAAAAACAAAACAAAGATCTCCATACCTCTAATTGCAAAAATAACCCCAATAATTGCCCCGAGTGATAACGACCCGACGTCTCCCATGAATATTTTAGCCGGGTTCCAATTATAAAGCAAGAAAGCTAAAAGACCTCCGAAAATGCCCATTAATAGAATAGTATTTACATTAAGAAAGGCTAGTGGAATTAAAGATACAATAAAAAGACTTGCTGCTAATCCATCAGAACCATCTGAAAGGTTGAAAGCATTACTCATAGCTACTATTGCAACAACAGAAATAATATAATATAAAAAACCTATATCCCATTTATACAGAGAAAAGGGAATAAGTAAATAAGTATGCGGAAAATAGATTTGAATAAGTATAACAATCAAAATAGCAAAGGAAAATTGAAGCAAAAGTTTAGTTCCTGCACTAATACCCTTAGAATCCCTTTCTTTTATTTTTTTTAAATCATCAAATAAACCAATAATAGAGAAAAGAATGCCTGCTGCAATGGGTATTAAATTTTCAGAATAATTAACAACTAAAGAAAATACTAAAACAACAGTTAAAGAAACCGGTATGAAAATCAAACCCGCACCAGTTGGCGTACCCTCTTTATGACTGTGAAGATCAGGTCCTTCTTTTCTTATAGTTTGTCCAATTTTCTTCTTTTTTTGAAAAATAATGAAATACTTAAGTAAAAATAAATTAAAAAAATAGGATATAATAAATCCTAAAATAGAAAAAATCATTTCAACTCCTTAAAAATATTCATTATTTCTTCTATTTTTACAGCTCTAGAAGCTTTTAAATATATTAGATCGCCTTCCTTGGTATTTTTCATTAACCATCTACTAATTTCATCAGGCTTATCAGATAAAAAAGAAATTTTTTCATGATTTTTTATTTCATCAATTTGATTATCCGAATTGTATAGAAGAACATCATCGAAGGGATATAAGTATTTTTTTATTTCCTTGTGGCTTTCTCTGGAATATCGACCCTGCTCAAATATGGATCCTAAAACAGCAATTTTTCTCTTTGCATTCATTTTAGAAAGAGATTCCGCAGCTGAAAAAAGAGATTCTAAACTGCTGTTATAACTATCATCTATAATATTTCTTCCCTTTATCTTTTTTAAAGTAAATCTATTACCATAAGGTAAAACAAAATTAGGCATAAAAATAATAGGTTCCGTCAAACCAAGTTTTCTCGCAACCAAATAAGCCGCTCCAAAATCTTTTAACTGTCCGGAATTCCAAATTCCCTTTAATTTAAGAAACCTTAACTCACCAAAAGCTTCAAAGGAAAAAATAGTAGAGTTATTTAAATACTCATAACGTTTTAAAACAAAATCCGAATTTTCTTTACCAAATTTAATTACTTCTCCGACAATTTTACTTGAAATTTTATTTATTAAATCATTTTCTACATTAACAAAGGATAATGTTGCTTTAGAATCATTATAGAATATACTCATTTTTTCTTGAATATGTTCTTCAATATTTTTAAAGTTTCCTCTGTGTTGTGTCCCAAAATTGGTTAGTATAGAAATATCTGGCTGGATTAGTGTAACAAGTTTTGAAATATCTCCGAGTTTATCTGTGCCCATTTCAAAAATTGAATACTTTGAATTTATAAACTCATCTTTCTCCTTTATTAGTGAAAGCGGGATACCTATTTCAGTATTCATATTACCCTCTGTTTTAAATGTTTTTCCAAGTTTTGATAAGAGATAATATAAAATTTCTTTAGTTGTTGTTTTTCCTGTTGATCCTGTTATACCAATTCTTTTTCCAATTTCATTTTTTTTTAAAATATATTCTGCTGTACTTAAAATAAATTTCTTTGTATTGTCAACTTTTAGTATATTCTCTCCCGATAAGCTATCAGATAATGCTCCAGCTGCACCTTTTTCTAAAGCTTCTAGTACAAAATCATTTCCATCGCAAGTATTTCCTTTAAATGCAATATAATAATCCCCCAAACCAACTTCCCTGCTATCTACTTTAATGTTTTTACCATTAATCCTTTCAAGGAAATCTTCTATTAATAAAGAAGAATACAATTTATTGCCTCCTGAATTTTTTCTCCAATAATTCTTTAACTACATCCTTATCATTAAATAAAATCTTTTTATTATCTAGAATCTGATATGTTTCATGACCTCTACCAGCAATCAAAACAATATCTTCTCTATTACAAAGGGTTAAAGCAACCGAAATTGCTTCTCTTCTATTTGGTAACCTTAAATAAGGAACTGAAATATCCATTCCTGCTTCAAGTTGATCTAGAATTTTGTCAGGATCATCATATTTTGGATCATCATTTGTAAGAATTACTACATCTGAGTATTTTGAAGCAACCTGAGCCATCAAAGGTCTTTTCCCAACATCAGCAGATCCTCCTGCTCCAAAAACAAGAATAATTCGGCCCTTAGAAATCTTTTTGGTGGTAAGAAGAACTTTCTCAAGAGCATCAGGAGTATGAGCAAAATCTATAATGACTTCAAAACCGTACATCCTGGCTTTTTCAACAAACTCAAATCTACCGGCTATTCCACTAAAATCAACAAGAGCATTAATTATATGATCTATTTCAAAGTTCATTTGATGTAAAGCAGCTATTGCAGCTGTTAAATTGTAAGCATTGTATTGTCCAATCAATCGGCTAATAACCTTTTTTGGATTACCATTCGGAAGGGTTATATAAAATTCCATTCCTTCTTTATTAAATTCAATATTTCTTATCTGATAATCAGCACTATCGTTTAATCCAAAAGTAATAATCTTTCTGTCTATTTTCTTCAAATCTTCTTTTGAAAGTTTGTCAGAATTAATAATTCCAACACCATCCTTCTTCAACATTTCAAAGATTTTTAATTTTGTTTCATAATATTCTTTAAAATCTTTATGAAAATCAAGATGATCTCTGGTTATATTAGTTAAAATAGATATATCATATTCTAATCCGCTTATTCTTTTACTTCCTATTGCATGAGAAGAAACTTCCATAACAAAATAATCAATTTTATTATCTATTGATTCCAACATATATTTACAAAGAAGCTCAGAACTTGGAGTAGTGTTAATGGGTTCATTAAAAACTCTCCCAGCTATGACATTACTTACTGTTCCTACAAGAGAAACTTTACCTAAAAAATGATTTATTACATGATAAATCAATGTAGTTACTGTGGTTTTCCCATTCGTACCGGTAACACCTACCATATTTAATCTCTTGTGAGGATTAAAATAAAAGTTATACCTTATGAAGGATTCTGCAAGTCTGGAATCCTTAACATATATGATGGGAATATTTATTTTTCTTTCATTTGTTAATTTATCCTGAGCAATGATTGCTAAAGTTCCCTTTTCTTCAGCTTCTTTTGCTACATAATGAGAATCAAAATTATTTCCCTTTATACAAACAAGTAAGTCACCCTGTTGAATATCTCTAGAATTAGAAGAAATCCTTTGAATTTCAACATCATTAAAGTTTATAAGATTTTTACAATTTTCGCCCAGGAGGTCAACTATTGCTTTTAACCTCAAATTCTACACCTCATGGTATTTTACCATTCTTGAATCACCTTGACAATAGAATTATGGCATGATAATATTGATTAGCAGTCTATAAAGGAGAGTGCTAATGGAAAAAGGAA
>CAZGZM010000089.1:0-8665 GCA_964529955.1 uncultured Thermotogaceae bacterium | reverse complement strand
ATATTATATGCGATGATAATGGGAACGATAGCAAATTTCCAGACATTTTCAAATATATATATTATGACTCAGGGAGGTCCGGAATTTTCAACATTAACGATAGCCTATCTGGTTTATGAAACAGCATTTAAATATTATGAGTTAGGTCTTGCTTCTGCAATGTCCATGATTATGTTTGTTATATTGGTTGTCCTTGGGATAGTCCAGTTCAAATGGCTGGGCTCAAATGTTGAATATTGAGGTTGTATATGAAAGCGAAAACTAAGAAGAATATAAAGAAAACAATATCATTAATAATTTTGGGAATACTTGGTTTGTTAGCCTTTATTCCTCTCTTTTGGATGGTTATTACAGCATTTACCCAACCTACTTTAACAATGAAATTTCCTCCAGATATAATCCCTAAAGATCCTTCCTTGCAAAATTTTGCAGATCTCTTTTCGAGAAAAGTAATTTTCAGGTGGACACTAAACAGTATAATAGTTGCTGGAACTGTAACGATTGTACAGGTTTTTTTCTGCGCTATGGCTGGGTATTCTTTAGCTAAGAAGAGATTTCCTGGAAGAAAAGCAATTTTTGCAATTTATATTTCTTCAATGATGATACCAACACAGGTAACCCTGGTTCCTCTTTATATAATTGTAGCAAAATTTGGTTTAGTAAATACTTATGCAGGATTGATCTTGCCCGCAATATCCGCACCATTTGGTGTGTTTCTCATGAGACAATTTATGCTTTCTGTTCCCTCTGAAATGCTTGAAGCAGCACGTATAGATGGGGCAGGAGAATTTAGAACATTTATGAAAATTGTTCTTCCAATATCTAAGCCTGCTCTTGCTGTATTGGGTATTTTCACCTTTGTGGGGCAGTGGAACAGTTTCCTCTGGCCACTAATAATAACAAATACTAACGAAATGAGAACCTTACAGGCTGGATTATCACTAATACAGGAAGAAGTACCGATGCAATACTCTTATCTAATGGCAGCAGCCACTTTCGCTGCAATACCTATGATTATAGTATTCTTCTCGTTCCAGAAATATTTCTTAAGAGGTATAACAGTAGGTTCGGTTAAATAAGTAATTAACAGCGGGATATAAAAAAATATTCCGCTGTTTTTTTTAATTTTTTAGGTTCAGAAAAACTTATAAAGAATTTCTTCAATGTTTTCACAAACTGAAAAAGAATGATCTGAAGGAACCATATCCCTTTTAGTTTCACCCGAAAGGACTAAAATGCTATCTATACCAGAATTCATTCCACATTTAATATCGGTATATATTCTATCGCCAATTATTACAGCATCTTCCTTTGAAACGCTATATTTTTCAAGTAGCATTTCTATAATATAAGAATTCGGTTTTCCGACAATATGATCAGGCTTCCTACCGGTGGATTTTTCAAATAAAGACATAAAACTTCCTATATCAGGTATAAAACCCATTTCAGTTGGACAGTTTATATCTGGATGTGAAGCAATATAAGGAAGGTTTCTATTCAGAAAATTTGAAAATTTCTTTATTTTTTCATAATTGATAGTTTTATCATATGTCAAAACGAGAAGTTCCGGATCTTCATGATCTATTACTAAACCTCTTTTTATAAACAAATCTCTGACACTTTCGGTGGAAAGAAGAAAAATCTTTCTCTCTTTATAATTTTTAATAATAAATTCAGCGGTTGCTTCTCCTGATGTATATACATCAAATAAATCTGAAGAAATACCTAGATTATTGAGTTTATTTATATATTCAGAAGGTGTTTTAGAGGAGTTGTTAGTTAAAAAAACCAGTTTCTTGCCCTGGGATTTCAATCTATTTGCAAACTCCATACTTCCTTCAAGTAATTTATTTCCAAGATAAAAGGTTCCATCCATGTCTGAAATGATTAATTTTTTATTATTCATTTGAAAATATTTCCTAATTTGATTTTTCGATAAATACAGGATTTGTCAGAAATTCAAGTTGCCTTTCCCTATCTATTCCCATTAAAACAAAAAAATCTTTGTTGTGTTCGGAGTGCCATATAAATTCATTATCTTGAAGATTCAGTTCCTTTAATCCTGATTTGGATATCATAAAAAATTGCAAATCATTTATTGAATTTGTTATTTCATATTGAACAATAATATCATTATCATCAGTAGTACTTATTTTTTCTCCAAAGGTTTTTCCATTAACAGCAAGTGTAACTAGAGATTTTTTGGACAGATAGAATCTCCCGGCTTTTAAAGAATCCAGTAGCATACTTTCTTTGTTTTGACATGCAAGAGCATGAATTTTCATAGCAATTTCAAGATCACCATATCTATGAATATCTCCTCCACAGGTACAAAATATTTCAATGTCTTTTTTTAAACATTCGGTCCAGAAGTCTACCGCTTCCCAATTATTTTTATAACTTTCTGCCTTTGAGTTCCATACCTCTATGAAATTGAAATATTCTGGATTAATAGATTTCTCCCACCTGCATCCCGCACAGAATGGGCCGCCGCAAGTAAATGGATGGGCAATTCCCATTAATCCATTCATTGATTCAATTTCTTTTTTTATTGATTTAATTTTTTTTAGTTTACCGTTTTTTTTATACCAGTTCACATATCTGTCCACACCAAGCAGGAGAATATGACCGTAAAAGGTCGTAAGTTCAAGTCCTTTATAGCAATTAATACCTTTTTTATTGATTTCATCCCATGCTGTTATTGAATTGTGATCTGATATGAAGAAAAAATCATATTCATTTTTTTTAATATATTCAGAGAGATCAGAAAAATTTAATTTTCCGTCTGTAATATTTGTATGAGAATGAAGTTCTCCTTTATAAACATTATAATCGGTATATAGATCAAACTGAATATCTAATTCAATTTCAATGGATTCAAAAATCTGGAATACTTCAAAATTCGCCTTCCAAATTCCTGAAGAAATTGAACCAATTGTAGCGTTTTGATCAGAAATTTCAATAGAATCTTTATATCGATCAAACCTTCCATACCATTTATTATAGCTGTCAAAGAATGAAATATCAATTTTCGTTTTAAAACCATTGTTAATGGAAGAAACAATCTTTTTATTAACCTTAATTCTTTTGCATTTTTCAGGGACATCAAAATTTAATGAAACAATTTTTTTTCTATCATTTTCATTTAGTTTTAATTTTAAAATCAATTTTTTTCTCCTGTTATTTTTTCTATGGAATTAGTTATAAGCTTATTTGTCAAAGAATCTATACCAATAATTATTATTTTTGAATCATCTGTACCAATTGGATTTTCCAATAAAAATTTTCCGGTAGAATCAATTAAATATTTTGAATTATATTTTTGAAGCAGATTGTTATAAGATTCTACAGCTGAGGGAATAGTGCCGTTTGTATTATCAAAAATTAAGAGTATATTTAATTCATCATTTTCAATTAAATTACTTAATAAAGATATTTCTTCATTTAAAATAGTTCCATACTTTGGCATAAATGATTCTGAATCAGGAAGGGGGATTATCAGTAAATCTGTGCTCAAAAGATTTTTTTCATTTAGAGCTCTTATTTTTTCAAAATCAAATTGCTTTTCATTAGAAAATTCAGTTACAAAATTATTCAATTTGCTGAAATTATTTTCGTGACTAATGTCAAGTTTAATTGAAGCTGCTTTAAAATCAAAAATCAAATTTTTCTCAAAGGATTCATTTAGGAAAAAGTTCAATTCGCCCGAAGAGTCCTTCAGAGGTATAGATAAAGTATAATTGCTAATTGGATCTACATATAAATCATTTATGTAAAGTGATTCATTTTGATTATTTTTAACTTCAACAACGAACTTTTCTTTTTGATAATTCATATTTATCAAATTGACTTCTACAAAATATTCCTTACCTTTAATTGGATTTTTTGTCTTCAGAGAAGGTGTAAACATATAGATTTTATCACTATTTTGAATCCATATAGGAGCAGAAACAATATCATCTGAGTCCTTCTGAACAAATTTAGCAAAAAACCATTCGTAATTTTTATCTATATTTCGTGTAACTGTAAATGAAAAGGAATCTGAATCTGGATAAAAAATTTCATATCCATCTGATGAGAATAAATAAACATTCCTGATCTCTTCACCGGGATCGTTATATTCAAGAGTAAGATCTATAGTTTCTAAATCATAAAGAATGGCTCCCATGTCATTATTATCACAATAGAAACTAATCTCAGCGTTATCGTCTTCGCTTGCATATAAACGTCTCTGTCTCATTGAATCGTATAAATCGTTTTCAGTCAAGTTATCCATTATGAAGACAGTTCTAGATCTGTTCACTGTACCCCAATTCGGGGAATGGTTATCTTGATTAGCTGTCGGAGCAATATGCCAGCCTTTATTCAAAGCAATAATATAATTTTCAAAATATACAGGTTGGATTTCTGCACTAGAATTTATAATCTCAAACATAGTCATATAATTGTCTGCAAGAGGATAGTAATGAAAATCATTAAAAGTGCCCCATTTTGGTTTTGGATGGCAGAAATTTCCTATTCCATCATTTAAAATTAACCATTTGTATATTCCTTCAAAACTTGTTTCCATGGATGATGTAAAGTTTTTTGTATCATATATGGTAATATGTCCCGGACCAGTTAAAGTCCATTCAAATCCTCTAATTCCAAGGAAAGAGTCATCTGTAAATAGTTTTCCAGCATCCTTTAAATTTTCCCATTCGCTTTCTCCTTTGGAGGTTAGATTTATATCTCTTCCATGATCTGTTATAGCTAATATATCAAGATTACTATTTTCCTTTGCGTATTCAAAGGCAATAAATGGATCTGCTGTTCCATCAGAATAGGAAGTATGTGAATGCATATTCCCATAAAAATAATTTGATAATGAGAATACAGAGATTAGAAGAAATAGAAATACTATAAATCTTTTCATAAATAACCCTCCAAAAATTTATACTAATTTATAAGGAGTTCTATGGGGATTCTCCATATGTAATCGGTTGCATATTTTGTAGTTATAAGATACTTTTTAGCGGCAGATTCATATAATATATAAAAATAATCATCTTTTTGGATTATGCCCTCAGACATCGGGAGAACTAGAAGTTCTCTCTCTAAATTAAGGTTGCTTAAAACCCATAAAGGTACTGATTTTCCTTTAATATCTACATCTGCTGTACTAGCTGAATCAAACCCGTAAATTTGTATTACTGAGTCATTTGCTCTTCCATATGATTTGCTGAGAGCAATTTTCCCATTATCTAAGAAGGCAACACCCTGAACTATATCAGGAACAGAAATAATGTAATCTGGGGTAACAGGAATTGATGCATCTATAGGAATGCTGTTAATTAGTTCGTCTGTTGTTTCATCCAGTTTAAAACCAGTAATCCAGGCATTGTTTCTCTCTCCTGTTTCGATTTTTTGATAATGAGTGGGATCGGTTAAGTAGTTATCAAAACGATAAAATTCTCCTGACCAAATAACACCGTTCTTATATGCAGCAAAAGAAGCATTTGTGCCTGCATTAAATTTACTTTCAATTCTTATTTCTTCCCCATCTTTTGATGAAAGGATTTTTTCTAAAGAGATTTTTCTCAGATAACTCCCTGAGGAAATCCAGAGATTCGATTTACTTACAGCAACACCACCTGCGTGACCTGTATAATTTGAACCATCTTCATTTAAAACTATTACTGATTTAATAAATTCGCCAGTTGTTCCATTCAAAAAGGATAAAATACTAGGACCCTTGGAATAATAAGAGGAAACTACAAACCAATCCTCTGAAGAAATATAACCCAACCCCTGAGGAACATATTCTTCCTTTAAACCGGGAATAAGGCTGAACTGTTCGCTTATTTCCAGATAGTTATCGTATTCTTTGAAGAAATTCGAGATTCTTGGTTTAACTACACTCGTTTGAGAGATACTTACTGAAGCGAACATACAAATTGAAAAGATTAAAAATATACTTAAAAAAATTTTTCTCATGCTTTTCTCCTAAAAAAAAGGCCGGAATAATCCGGCCATTATCTTTACCAGTAATACTCGTCAAGAATTTCCTGACAATCTTCCTGTGTTTCTTTTAATAGTTGATCACAATCTGCATCTGGGTCAGTTATAGCTTCTTCAAATGTTTTTGTGAATCTTGCAAGAACTTCTCTGTAGGGTCCAAACCAGGGTCTTCTAACAGCTCTTGTCATCAATTGTTCGTAAGTTATGTTTTTAATAGGAGTCAATGCTAATTCTTCCTGCATTGATTCAGACTCGTATGCTGATTTTCTGCTGCACATATAACCAGTATTCAATGACCATAATAGTGTTTGATCAGTAGAAGTGATGTATTTAATCAATTCCCATCCAGCTTCCTTTTCCTTTTCAGGTCTGCTTGCAAACATGTATATATTTGCTCCGCCTATAGGAACTTTTATACCGTCCTGTTGAGGCATCTGGAAAGCCCCTACTTCCCATTCAGCTGTATTAAGTAAGTAAGTAATACTTCCGGTTGATCTTTGTGTCATACCTATCTTTCCTGATAAATCCATTTCACTTCCTCCAGAAGCAACCCATACCCAAACACCGTCTGCAATGGCTTTCTGTAAGAATTTCAAAGCTTCAACATTTTGTGGAGAATAAATAAGCATAGTTTCTCCATCTTCGGATATAACTTCTCCTCCCCATGACCATAGATATTGCTCTAAAATCCAATCTGAAGTGCTGAATCTTAATCCGTAATAACCTTCACCAAGAGCAGCAATTGCTTTTGATGTTTCGTAAACATCGTACCAGGTAACTGGTCTTACATCAGGATCTACTCCGGCTTCTCTGAAGAGATCTCTGTTTGCATACAATAGAGGGGTGCTTGGATTAAGTGGGAATCCATAGAGTTCTCCATCATATGTTTGAGCTGTTATGAATGATTGGAAGTAATCATCCATGCCTGCTTTAAATACAGGGTCTGCATTGATATACTTGTTAAAGCTTTCAAAGGCCAAACCATCTATAAATTGGCCAATTCTACTCTGTTCAATCTGTGATATTGTTGGTAGGTCCTTTGCAACCATAGCAGCAAGTAATTTTGTGAGAGTATCACTGTAATTACCAGTATAAATAGCTTCTGCTTCAATTTCACCCTCATGAATTGCATTGAATTCCCCAATAATATCGAGCAATGTCTGAGAATAAACACCTGTTTGTGAGTACCAAACTGTTACCTTTGTTGGTGCTGCGAAACAAATCATAACTGCCAAAAGAACAAATGCTAACACTACAACTTTTTTCATAAGATACCTCCCTTTATTTGGATTAACCTTTTATACCTACACCTCTAATACCTTCTACATATTGTTTTTGAATAAAGAAGAAGAAAATTATTATTGGAATGACAGCTGTGGTTGATGCTGCCATTTTCCATGTCCATTGAGTCATCCAATCACCTGAGAATTGGGATAAACCGACTTGAATAACCTGTTTATTAGAATCATTTATTGCAACTAATGGCCATAGATACGAATTCCATCTTCCAAGGAATGAAAAGATTGCTGTTGTCCATAGTGCTGGTTTAGAAAGAGGAAGAATAATTTTCCAGAATATTTTCAACCTTCCTGCTCCATCAATTAAAGCAGCGTCTTCCAATTCTGTAGGAATTCCCATGAAAAATTGTCTGAGCAGGAATATCCCAAAGGCACTTGAAACAAATGGAACTATAAGAGCTGCGTAGGTATTAAGTAAACCCATATTGTTGATTATTATATATAACGGAATAATAATTACTTCACCTGGAATCATTAATGTTCCGACTAGAATTATGAAAATTGTATCTCTTCCTTTAAATTTAAATCTTGAGAGACCATAAGCAGCAAGGCTATTCAATATCAACTGAAAGAAAGTAACAGCACCTGCTACAAAAACAGTATTCAGCATTAACCTACCCATAGGAATTAAACTAAAGGCACCTTCATAATTTTCAAAACTGAAAATAGTTGGATAGAATGTCGGAGGCCAACTAAAAACTTGAGCCTCTGTTTTAAAAGATGTTATCACCATCCAGATAAAAGGAAGATTAATAATTATTAATACGAAAAAAAGAATAATATATACTAAGATTCTTATAGGTAATTTTGGTTTTCTGATCATCTGTAAAATGTCCTCCTTTTACTTGCTTTGAATTGCAAGATAGTAAAACAAAGCATAATAATAAACATAACTACTGCTATTGCTGAAGAATATCCGAATTTCATGTTTTCAAAAGCTTGTTCGTATAAGTAATATGTTATAACTCTTGTGCTGTCTAAAGGGCCTCCCTGGGTCATAACACTTACCGAAACGAAAACTCTGAAAGAAGCGATAAATTGTAAAATAACAACAAAAAGAGTAGTTGGCGAAAGAAGCGGCCATGTAATATTCCTGAATTTTGAGAATGAAGATGCTCCATCTATATCAGCAACTTCATAAAGTGATTTTGGTATCACCTGCAATCCTGCTAAAAACAAAACCATATTATAACCTATTCTTTTCCAGACTCCAACTATAATTAAAGCTAGCAAAGAATAATCTGGATCACTTAACCACCCAACGCCTTGAATGCCAAAGAGAGAAAGAAACCAGTTCAGAAGACCATAACTAGGTTCAAAAATCCATCCCCATATTACTGCAGCGGCAGCCATTGCAGTTACTACTG
>CAZGZM010000088.1:0-8673 GCA_964529955.1 uncultured Thermotogaceae bacterium | reverse complement strand
TCTGTTCTCTATTCTCTATTTTTTCTTTCTGTTTGTTTTTTTCTTTATACATGTATGTGTCAGCATCTGAAATAAATCTATCCGGATCTTTATGCTTGTTTTTGTTATAGAGTACTCCGCCAATGCTCAGTTTTATTTCAAAATCGAAGTAACTTTCTTCATTATATTTTTTAAGAGTGTCTTTTATTGCAGATATTCTTTTTTCCAGTTGTTTATTATCAGTTACTTCTGAGAGGATAAAGAATTCATCACCAGCATATCTACATAGGAAATCCTCATTCTCAGTAGTTTTTTTGATTATTTTTCCAATTTCTGTTAAAACTTCATCTCCAACTTTATGTCCGTATTTGTCGTTAATATATTTGAACTTGAAAACATCTATCATTATTCCTGCAAATTTATTAGAAGCTTTTTTAAATCTATTTTTTAAGTAGGAGTCCAGGGAACGCCTATTGTATAATCCAGTGAGATAGTCGTAATTGAGCTGATTTGTTTGATAAACAAAAAAATATAAGAGCATAGATACTGTTATTGCGGGCCATACAAGATCTATTCCAAGAAAAAAGGATTGAAATATACCAGCAACTACAGGAGCGACAGGTATTATAAGCATCGAGGAAAAGAATTTGTTATCCAGGCGTTTTCTATATATTATTATGTAAAGATACATCACTACAACATAAAAGAAGAAAATCATAGCATGTATCCAGAAAAAATCTCCTCTGTGATAAGTATTCTGGGAATCGATATAAAAGAACATTCCATTGAAAAAATTCAAAATAAGAAGAATTGAATTTAATAAAATTGGATAAATATATATGGTTAACATTCTTTTGTGAAATCCTTTATGGTTAATGAAAACAGAATAATCTACTATTAGAGTCCAGAAAAAAGGAGCTAGTGGTCCAAAAAAATAGAACAAAAAACTGAAAATTATGTTTAAATTTTTATATATAATTCCCTGAAATCCATTTACTGCTACGGCAACAATATCTGTGGAGAGGTAAAAAACTATGGATAAAATAGCAAGAAAAAAGGATAAATTTAGATGTTTCTCCCTTAATTTGGATTTTTTTATAAAGATTAATATTATTAACGAAACAAAAAGAGAGAATATTAAAAGATCAATTTTATGAAATACTTCCAAAATTCTCATACCCTCCAAAAAAAATATACTAAATAAACATTATTTGAATTCTATCATAAACGAAGAATCTATAAAAATCTATAATTCATTGTTCATATATATTGTGATAGATTAATATCCAGGTGTTTTTTATTTAGATTTTTTTATATATAATCTAGAGTAAGAAAGTATTAATTATAATTTTCATATATTAGGAGGAGGAAAATGAAAAAAATCGTATTTTTTTCTTTATTGTTACTAATTGTTGTGATGTTTATAGTTAGTTGTAATGTTCCATCTTTGTTTTATACACTAACTGTAAATATTAGTCCCACAGGTGGAGGAACTGTAGCTAGAAATCCGAATAAAGCAGAATATATATTATTAGAGTCGGTTACTCTTACTGCAGTACCAGCTAATGGATACACTTTCAATCACTGGGAAGGAGGGTTAACGGGTTCTGCTAATCCTACAAATATTACTATGAATTCTAATAAGGTAGTTACTGCGGTTTTCACTCAAACGAGTGTACCTCCTGTAGTAACTAAGGTTTCCGGTCCCAGTGGAATAGTTTTTACGAATAATCAAAATTTTGTATGGTCTGGCTATGATCAGGATGGCAGCATTGTTTACTATGAATATAGAAAAGACGGAGGTTCATGGCAGATTACATACAATACATCGTATAACTGGAGTTCTATCACTGCAGCGCAACATACCTTTGAAGTAAGAGCAAAGGATAACATGGGTTTATATTCCTCTATAGTTACCTGGACATTTACTTATCAGTCACTAAGTCCCACCGATACCTTTAAGGTTGCAAATTCCTGGGGTGTAGGGGGAACCTGGGAAAATGTTCCTGATGGATTCTTATATATAACATATCAGGCTATGATTAATAATCAGGTAAATTGTTTCATTCTTACACCTGATAATTCCTATGCACCTCATTGTATAGCGATATTTGATTTGCAACACCCATTAAGAAATGATTGTGAAGTTATTGTTGGAGTAGGAAACCCAAGTTCACCAACAAAGCAGAAGAAATTTATAGATCTTACTTACGGCGATACTGGTGCATATCCTTTTCCAAATAACAAGATGGTTCTTGATATTACAGAACTGCTTCCTATAAGCGGGAATGTATTCTTGAAAGTCAGCAATTCTGGATCAAGTAGTGGTCAAATAGAAACTTTTTCTATTGAGTACTATACAAACTATGCATTGAGTGGTCCTGATACAGTTTACACAGCAACAGGATTACCAAAAACCATTCCAGCATTTGGAAATAATTCAGTTACTATAACTGGAGTTTCACTCGCCCCAGCATTTTATGATGAAAAGAAATTTATTTCCAACTTAGTCACTGAAAAATTCAATCCAGATGATTTCGATTTCAACGAAGGTGAAGGAAACGTTGTTATAGATGGTCATGGAACGGGCTGGTTAGGATTCAGAGAGAGTGATACTGAATGGTTAGAAAAGAATTTAAAGAAAATTGTTGGATTGAAGGAATATCCTGTTCTTCCTGAGGCAGTTGATAATTCTAATTCTCAGTACTTCCCACCAATAGGTGATCAGGACGGTGTTGGATCATGTGTTTGTTGGTCCTTCGGATATTACACTAATACATACTACAGTGCTAAAAAATTCGGTTGGGATTTATCAGGCGCTTCCTGGACGGGAGGATACTATGGGCAACCAACCCCAGCGTATCAGGATAGAATTTTAAGTCCTAATTTTGTATATAATCAGATCAATATGGGTTTTGATAATGGTTCGTATTATGTGGATGCAATAGATTTCATTTCAACTGTAGGTGAAAGTAGCTGGCAAAAATTCCCTTATGTTCACAATCCAAACAATGGCTCTATGAATTACTGTACAGATTGGCCGGGTGAACAGGCTTATAGAGAAGCTCCGTTATATAGAAACGACAAGGGAACTTTGTATTATTTACAGGTAACAAATTTAACCGATATAGCTACTTTGAAAGGGTTACTCGATAGTGGATATCTTATAAGTATTTCAATAGATGCAAATCAATATCCATTTATGACAATGAATGATGTTTGGAATGCTTCAAATTATAATGCTGTTTCTACTAATCATGCCAATACTATTGTCGGATACTCAAATTAAAGAATTATAATCAGTTAACTACGTCAGATATATGCGGACTGAAACTGGTCCGCATTTTTTTAAACTACAAAAATAATATTAATATTCTGTTAGTAATTGAATATATAATGATATAATAAATTAATGAAAACAAGACAAATAAGGAGTTTTTTTAGAAATTATCCAGAAGAAAACAAAAACAAATTTATAGAAGAAATAAACAACGAAAACTTTTATAGAGGAAAGGCTTTCTCTCTTGCTCTTGTTTTATTAGGCATTTCTATGTATATTGCGAATGTTGATAAAACCATCGAAATATTTATTGTTTACATGTCTTTAATTGTCGGTTCAGCTGTACTGTCTGTTTTTTTCTTTCGGATTCCAAAAAACCTTACAGGAAAAAATCTATATAATTATAAATATATCCTATATATGCTTTTGGGGATTTTTGTTCTATATTGGGCAAATATTAGATTTTCAGCATTTCCAGAACATTTTGCAGTAACGTTGACATTTACATTGATTATGATGATAATCCCAGTAGTTTATTACTTGAAATGGCAGACTTTTATATGGTTGTATTCAATTAATATTTTTCTGAGTACACTTTTGCTTAATATTATTAATGAACATACTTCTTCAACTTCATTATATACAATTGTTTTTATTAATTTTACAATAGCAGCTTTTATTATTTCGAGGATTTTCTATTTATCTAAACTTAGAAATTTTATTACTGAGAACGAATTAAATAAACACAGGGAATATTTAGAAGAACTTGTTAGAAAACGAACTGAAAAAATCGAAGAGGCAAATAAAGAGATAAGGGAATCATTCGATACTTTGATATACACTCTCAGTAAAGTGGTTAGGATGAAGGATGCATTTACTTCAGCGCATCAGGAGAGAGTAAGCGAACTTGTCGTTGCAATAGCTAAAGAGATGAATTTAAAAGATGAGAAAATTGAAGCGCTAAGAATAAGCGCTTTAGTCCATGATATTGGAAAGCTTAATCTTCCATCTGGAATATTAAATAAACCCGGAAAATTAACTGAAATTGAAAAAAGTATGATTAGAACACACGTTCAACACAGTTATGATTTGTTAAAGGAAATAAGGTTTCAATTCCCCATTCATGAATATGTCCTTCAACATCATGAAAGGTTGGATGGGAGTGGATATCCCAATGAATTGAAAGGTGAGGAGATTTCTCTTGAGGGTAGAATATTAGCAGTTGTAGACGTTGTAGAAGCTATGGTTTCTCATAGGCCGTATAGAGCTGCTTACAATTTAGAAAATGCATTAGATGAAATATCAAATAATTGTGGAACACTTTATGATGAAAAAGTAGTTAAGGCATGCCAAAGGGTTTTTTCAAATGGCTTTGAATTTGAAATAAAAGACTATAATTAATCCCTATCTCCTTCAAATTTTTAGAAAAAAATGATATCATATATGATGAATTTATATAAACTTATTAAGATATCTAAGGGAGTGAAATGATGAAAAAGGAAATTGTAATTATTGGTGGAGGTCCAGCAGGAATTATAACAGCAACAACAGCTAAAAAGAATAACAAAGACAAGGATGTTACTATTATCAGAATGGAAGAAAAGGGATTAGTTCCATGTGGAATTCCATATGTTTTTGGTACATTGGGATGTGTAGAAGACAATACAATGGGTATAAAACCTGCTCAGAATCTTGGAGTTAATTTCATCTTCGATGAAGTAATAAAAATCGACTTTGAGAACAAAACATTAATGTTGAAATCTGGTGAAGAAGTACAGTATGAAAAATTAGTATTCGCAACCGGTTCAGTACCTGTAATACCACCAGTAGAAGGAAAAGATTTGCAGGGTGTTTTTACAATTGATAAAAATATGCAGTATATAAAAGATGCCAAAGAATATTCTAAAAACTGTGAAGAAATAGTAGTAGTTGGAGGAGGATTCATAGGTGTTGAGATTACTGATGAGATAAGAAAGGTATCAAAAAAAGTCACTCTAGTTGAAGCTCAGGAACATCTTTTACCAACTGCATTTGATAAAGAATTTGGAGATCTTTATGAAGAAAAATTATCAGAAAAGGGTGTTGATGTAAAAACAAATACAATGCTCAGAAAGGTAATTGGAGAGGGTGGAAAGGTTTCTGGTGTTGAGTTGAGTGACGGTTCAACTTTGAAAGCTGACATGGTTGTTTTCTCAGTAGGTTATAAACCTAATACGACATTAGCTCAGAATACATGTCTTCACCTGGGTTATACTGGTGCAATATGGGTAGACGAATACATGAGAACCAATAAAAAGGACGTTTTTGCTGTTGGTGATTGTGCAGAGCATAAAGATTTCTTTACAAGAAAACCAAGTAGATTAATGCTCGCTTCCACAGCTGTATTTGATGCAAGGATCGCAGGATCAAATTTGTATCAGTTAAAGGTAGTCAGAGAAAATCATGGTAATCTTGGAGTTTTCTCAACATCAATTGAAGGATTAACATTAGCGGCTGCTGGTATGACTGAGGGAACAGCATGCGGAGAATCCTTTGAATGCGTTATAGGTGAGGCGAATGTTATTGACAGACACCCTGGAACTTTACCAGACAAAAGTCCATTAAAAGTTAAAATGGTATTTTCAAAGGAATCAGGTCTCTTACTTGGAGCACAAATGGCGGGATCGAAAAGCGTTGGAGAATTAATAAACGTTATTGGTCTAGGCTTGCAAAAGGGTGTAACTGCAACTGAATTAATAACAATGCAGATCGGAACTCATCCATTATTAACATCTGCACCTACAAAATATCCATTGGTTCTTGCTGCAGAAGCTGCTTTAATGAAATTAAGATAATCATAAAAAATACGAAATAGGGATTCGTAAGAATCCCTGTTTTTTTAATATTAAACCCTAAATTATTCAACCTTTAAAAACCACAAAATGTTGTGGCGGGTTTATAAGAAACCACAAAATAACACCTTTTTTAACTCTTTTTATTCCAAATTATCTATACAAATAAAGGAAAACTGCTCGTACTTTTCTTCTTCGGTGTTATATTCCACAAAGTACGGATCCAAGCGGTATCTATTACTTTTTTCTATAGATTTTTTTCCCAAATCGGGTGCCCTGTCGTTAGAGATTTCAAATCTCTTTTCACTTTTTTCCATTTTTTTACCCCTATTTTTCAGGTGAGTGATTAGATTATACATAAAATAGGGTTTTAATGCAAATAAAAAGAGGAAATCAAATAGATTTCCCCCTATTTTAAGATTAAAAATTAAATGCTATTTTTCTTCCATAAATGGATATTTATAGCAGGTGGCTGGTATGAAATTTTCCTTTATGGATCTCATGGATGTCCATCTCAAAAGATTAGTGGCGCTCCCTGCCTTATCATTTGTTCCAGAAGCTCTAGCTCCACCGAAAGGTTGTTGTCCAACAACAGCGCCTGTAGGCTTATCGTTTATATAGAAATTACCTGCAGCATTGTTCAGAATATTCATGGCCTTTCTAATGGCGCATCTATCATTTCCAAAAATTGAACCGGTTAATGCATATGGAGAAGTTTCATCGCATAAATGCAGGGTCTCTTCAAATTTATCGTTATCATATACAAAGATTGTCATAACGGGTCCAAAAATTTCTTCCTGGATTGTTTTAAATTTAGGGTCAGATGTAAGAATAATAGTTGGTTCGATGAAGTATCCCTTAGAGTCGTCACAGCCTCCACCGCAGATTACTTCAGCATCGTCTGATTCCTTCGCATAATCAATAAATTCCTTTATAGTATTGAAAGCACTTTTGTCAATAACTGCTGACATGAAGTTTGTGAAGTCTTCCGGATCGCCAATTTTTATTCCATTGGTTTGTTCAATGAGATCATCTTTTATTTCTCCCCAGACATTTGATGGAATATATGCTCTGGAAGCTGCTGAACATTTTTGACCCTGGAATTCAAATGCCCCTCTGATGATAGCTGTTTTTAAAGCCTCTCTATCTGTTGATTCGTGAACAAAGATAAAATCTTTTCCACCTGTTTCTCCAACTATTCTTGGGTATGATTTATACTTTTCGATATTCGTTCCGATAGTTCTCCACATATTCTGGAATACTGCAGTTGAGCCTGTGAAATGTATACCTGCAAGATTAGGATCGTCAAGAGCCAATTTTCCGACTTCGGAGCCTCTTCCAGGAATGAAGTTAATTACTCCATCCGGAAGACCGGCTTCCTGAAGTAATTTCATCATGTAATATGAGGAATATACCGCAGTAGAAGCTGGTTTCCAAAGAACAGTATTTCCCATTATTGCAGGAGATGTTGGAAGATTTCCTCCAATTGCTGTGAAATTAAATGGAGTAACAGCTAGAACAAATCCTTCGAGCGGTCTGTATTCTAGAGTATTCCATATTCCCTTTGAGGAATCCGGTTGATCCTTATATATTTCTGTCATGTAATATACGTTGAATCTCCAGAAATCAATGATTTCACATGCTGAATCTATCTCAGCTTGAAATGAAGTTTTGCTCTGTCCTAACATTGTTGCTGCATTTAAAGTGCTTCTCCAGCTTGTGGACAAAAGATCTGCTGCTCTTTTGAAAATAGCCGCTCTGTCAACCCATGTCAATTCATTCCAGACTTTTTTAGCTTTGAGAGCACACTGAACAGCTTCCTTTATTTCCTTTTCACCAACTTTATGATATTTTGCCAATATATGGGAATGATCGTGAGGCATGACGCATGTTCCCAGGTTTCCTGTTTTAACTTCCTTTCCACCAATTATTGCAGGAATCTCAATAACTTTATCTTTCATTTCTTCCAGTTTTTCTTTGAGTTCCCTTCTTTCAATTGAACCCGGTTTATAGGTTAGCACAGGTTCATTCTTTGGTTTTTCGATAAATGGAATTCCGTTCATTCAAATACCTCCTATATATAATATTATTCTAAACTACAGATGGTTCTGAAATAATTTCGTTCCTTTCAAATCTCCCGAGATCAAGGGTTACGTCAAATGGTGGCTTTTCTTCCAGAATCAAGCTTGTAAGATAAATTCCAATTGATGGTGAAAGCATGAATCCGTGACCACTGAAACCGATAGCCATGTAAAAACCCTTTAGGTACTTGGATTCACAAACGATTGGTTGTTTATCCGGAGAGATGTTATAACTTCCGGCCCACTGCCTTACGATTCTCAATTTTTTTAGTGGAGGAAGCAACCATGTAGCCTTTTTACTCATTGTTTCTAAAAAATCACAGGAACTGTTAATCCTATGGTTATGAGCTTCATTTTCAGGACCATAGCCCATTATGAAACTTCCATGTGGTGACTGCTGACAGTATATGTTGTATGAAAATGACATAACCATTGGATCAAGAATGGGATTTACAGGTTCAGTTACAAGAATTTCGTGCCTTTCAGAAAAAACAGGGAGATC
>CAZGZM010000087.1:0-8751 GCA_964529955.1 uncultured Thermotogaceae bacterium | reverse complement strand
AAGACAGATTTACCTGATGAAAACAGAAATTCAGTTTTTGAAAGAATGAAGTCTGAAAGGAATCAGGAAGCTTCCTTGATAAGAGCTGAAGGAGAAAGAACTGCTCAGGAAATTAGAGCAGGAGCTGATAAGCAGGTAACGATTTTAATTGCTGATGCTGAAAAAACATCTGACATAATAAAGGGTACTGGAGAAGCTTCAGCTGTTAAGATTTATGCTGATGCATTTAGCGTTGATGAAGACTTCTACGAATTTCAAAAAACACTTGAAGTCTATAAAAAGACTTTAGATGATGCTGAATATATTCTTGGCCCTCAGATGGATTTCTTGAGTGACTTGATAGGTGGAAATTAGTATTTGGATTATTTATCAATAAAGGAATCTGGAAAAGCAAAGCAGAATGTAAAAAGGTCAATTTTCATTGGAAACTCCTTTTATATTGAATCAGAAGAAAAAGCAAAGGGTTATATAAAGGAAATTTCTGAAGAGAATAAGAATGCAACCCATAATTGTTGGGCTTATAGAGTATTAAGTAATAATAATGTGATTTCAAATTATTCGGATGCCGGCGAACCTCATGGTTCAGCCGGTAAGCCGATTTTTTCTTCTATAGAAAAAATGAACTTGCATAATGTAGTAATTATAGTCACCAGGTATTTTGGAGGAGTTAAACTTGGAGTTAGAGGATTAATTGATGTCTATAAGAATACTGCTTTAGAATCAATAAGCAATACATATATATATAATTATTCTGATGGATCAAAAGTAACTTTTGAATTGTCCTACAAATATTGGGATGAATTCAACAGATTGTTTAAAGAGAAAATTGATTTTAGCGTAAACAATTTGGATTTTCTAACTAACATTACCGCAACCCTTTCGCTAAAAAAAAAAAATAGAAAAAAAATCTTATCTTATTTGAATGGTAAAAAAATAAATCTTTTAAAAGAAGAAAAAATTACTTTTATTGGAAGAATAAAATAAATACGGGAAATCCCGTATTTATTTCTTTACTTAATTTTCTTTTCGATATCCTTAATATATTTTTCAATCGCTTTGATGTTTTTTTGGCCCATTTTGACTTTTTCTTTATATTCGCTTACCAGATTTTTTTCCCCTCTTGCTCTAAACTTATCGATTTTCTTATCCCATCTTTCAAGATCCTTTTTAATTTCATTTTTCATCTTCCTGAGCCTAGAAGGTTTTTTTGTATCATCGTGTGGAAGCATGCTTTCTATAGTTTTATCATCAAAAACCTTTTCTTCCTTTACTGGTGAAAATTTTCCCATTTTCCTTACCTCCAGATATTATATTGACTAAAATATTATACAATAAAAATTCTTTCTTATCAATTTTATCTAAATAGAGTATAATTAAAATAAACAATGAGTGGGCGGTGTTTATTGTGTTTGGTAATTTATTTCAGAAAAAAATCGAAAAGGTTACCGATTTCTGTAAGAAAAGAGATGCAGAGGGTGCTTTATTAAACAGATGTGAAAATTTTGCGTGGATAACTTATGGTGGAAGAAGTCATATAACATTGAATACGGTAGAGGGTGAAGCAAAATTATTAATAATTGGTAAAGAAGTACATCTTTTTGCTAATAATATAGAAATGAAAAGATTATTAACCGAAGAGATACCTGAGGAGATCACAGACAAATTTATTCTTCACGAATTCAAGTGGTGGGAAGGTAACTCAGAATTAAAAAACTTTTTAAAGGAAAAGAAAATATTGTCTGATTCATTTTTTTTGGATACGATTTTTTCTGATGATATCAATAAATTACGTATAAAACTTGATGATATAGAAATGAATAATTACAGAAATTTGGGCATTATTTGTGACAGGGTTCTTTATGAAACGGCTTACGAAATAAATCCCGACATGACAGAGCTTGATGTTCAAGGATTGCTTTATAAAAAACTGATGAGTGAAAATATCGAGCCGGTTCTTGCTCTGGTTTTTTCTGATGTTAGCAGGATAACTTACAGACATAATTTACCAAGAAACATCAACCTCGGGAAAAGAGTTTTTTTTAGTATTTGTGCTAGAAAAAGAGGATTGATTATTTCTGCTACAAGATCAATTCTTTTTGTTCCAGATACTTCACTAGTAAGTCAGCACGAAAAGAACTGTTATATAGATTCGATTGCTATTTTTAACTCTAAACCTGGAGTAAAACTTAATTCAATTTTCCAGAATATACAGATTGCGTACGAGGAAGTTGGTTTTAAGGGTGAATGGATGAAACATCATCAGGGTGGATTAGCTGGATATAAAGCGAGAGAAATAGCTGCAAATCCTTCAATAGATTACAAGATTGAAGAAGGAGTTTCTATTGCATGGAATCCAACAATATGTGGAACAAAATCAGAGGACACAGCTCTTGTTTTCTCTGGATGTAATGAAATTATTTCATTTCCTTCTGATAGTAAATGGCCAGAACTTACAATAAATATTAAAAACAACAAAATCAGAAGACCTAACATATTGTTGATATAAGTTTGCAATAATGTAATTATAGACACAATATATTATAAAAAGTAATATTATAAGATTGCGTAAAAATTAAGAAAAGACCACTAATTAAAAAAATATTATTTTTATGATAAATCATTTTACAAAGATGAATTTTATTGTTACTGAGATCTGATATCTTAAAATATAACCACCAAATTTTAGGAGGTATAAAAAATGAAAAAGATTTTGGGTTTAGTATTTTTGGTAATTATGGCTTCGTTGATTTTTGCAGGACCTTTGAAGGTAGCCTTTGTTTACATTGGACCTGTCGGAGATGCTGGTTGGACATATGAGCATGACAGAGGAAGACTATATGTAGAAGAAGCACTTGGTGATGACGTTATGACTCAGTATATTGAAAATGTTCCTGAAAGTTCTGAGGCTGAGGGAATTATACAGGGATATGCAAGAAAAGGCTTCGACTTAATTTTCACTACCAGTTTTGGTTACATGGAACCTACTCTAGAAGTTGCAATGGACAATCCAAATACAACATTTATGCATTGTTCCGGCTATAAAACTCATGATAACATGGGTACTTATTTTGGGAGAATGTATCAACCAAGATACTTATCAGGACTTATTGCTGGTCAGATGACTGAAGAAGATTTAATAGGATACGTAGCAGCATTTCCTATACCGGAGGTTATAAGAGGAATAAATGCTTTTGCTCTTGGAGTAAAGGCTGTTAATCCAGATGCAGTGGTTAAAGTGGTGTGGACAAACACATGGTTTGATCCGACAATAGAAAAGGAAGCTGCAATTTCATTACTCGATTTGGGTGCTGATATTATTGCTCAACATCAGGATTCACCTGCAGCTCAGCAAGCAGCTCAGGATTATGGTGCATATTGTATAGGCTATGATAGTGATATGCAAGCATTTGCTCCTGAAGCTTATTTAGGAGCTCCAGTTTGGAATTTTGGACCTTACTATACAAGCGTTGCTCAAGCTGTTGCTGACGGAACATGGACTAACGAACAATTCTGGGGCGGAATGGATACTGATATTGTAAAGTTAGTTATAAGCGATCTCGTTCCTGAAGATATAAAAGAAATGGTTTTAGAAAAACAGGAAGAAGTAATCAATGGTGAACTACATCCATTTACTGGACCTATTTATGATAATGAAGGTAATATGAAATATTCTGAAGGCGAAATGGCTACAGACGGAGAATTACTATCAATGGATTGGTTTGTTGATAACGTTGAAGGAAATCTTTAAATAGATTATTAATAAAAGGGGCGTTAGCCCCTTTTTTTCAAAGGTGAATTAATGAATAATAATGTTATTGAAATGAATAATATTACTAAACACTTTCCCGGTGTTCTTGCGAATGATAAGATAAATATGGAATTGAGAAAAGGAGAGGTTCTAGCTTTACTGGGGGAAAATGGTTCCGGTAAAACTACCTTAATGAACATTCTCTTTGGTTTATACAGGCAAGATGAAGGAGAAATTTATCTTGATGGTAGGAAAATCAAAATTCACTCACCATCAGATGCTTTGAACAATGGTATAGGAATGGTCCAACAGCATTTCACAATAATTCCGTCCTTTTCAGTTTCTGAAAATATAATACTAGGATTGGAAGACTTAAAATTCTTTCCAAATACTAAAAATGTTGATTTTCAAATAAGCAAAATTGCTAAGGAATATAAATTACCGATAGATCCAAAAGCAAAAGTATGGACTTTAACAGTAGGTGAAAAGCAAAGGGTTGAAATCTTAAAAATATTATATAGAGGTGCAAATATACTCATTTTAGATGAACCTACTGCAGTTTTAACTCCAAATGAAACTGACTCATTATTCAAAGCAATAAGAAAATATACTTCTGAAGGGTGTTCAGTTATTTTTATAAGCCATAAGTTAGATGAAGTTATGGAAATAAGTGATCGTGTAACAATTTTGAGAAAGGGAAAAAAGATAAATACTTTTATTACAAAGGAAATAAATAAAAAAATTCTTGCTAAGGAAATGGTTGGAAGAGAGGTTCTTCTAGATGTAAAAAAGCCTATAGTTGATATAGGAAAAGAAATATTGAGTGTAAAAAATCTTTCAGTTAAAAATGATAAGGGTTTAATTGCAGTAAATAATCTATCTCTTTCAGTAAAAAAAGGAGAAATACTTGGTATTGCAGGTGTTTCAGGTAATGGACAAAAGGAATTAGCAGAAGCTATTTATGGATTGAGAAAACCTGAAAGTGGAGAGATCATCTTTTGTAATAAGAATATTACACATAACACTATTAGAAAAAATATTGTAGAGGGAATCTCATTTATTCCCCAGGATAGAAAGGGAGTAGCTTCGAGTCCAAACTTATCAATAAGGGAAAATATTTTTGAAAAAGTGTTTGCTAAAACTCACAAATTTTCTCCCTTTAATATAAAAAATAAGCAGATGAAAAGGGAAACGGCGAATATAATCGAGAAATATTCAATTTCTACTCCAAATTCGGAAACAGAAATAAAACTGTTATCAGGTGGAAATATTCAAAAAGTTATTCTTGCTAGAGAATTATCTTTGAATCCATCACTGATTATAGCTTCACATCCTACCAGGGGACTTGATGTTGGAGCTATGAACTATATATATACAACCCTTTTAGAAGAAAAGGAAAAGGGTCATTCAATATTACTCTTAGCAGGAGAATTATATGAAATATTCAGGTTATGTGACAGAGTAGCTGTGATTTACGAAGGTGAAATTATGGGGTATACTCCTCCTGATCCGGATTATTACGATAAAATCGGATTAATGATGGCAGGAACAAAAATGGGTGATTTAATTGAGAATAAGAATTGAAAAAAGACCAACACTATCTAAATTAAAAAGTCTTTCAGTTACAATAATTTCTTTACTTGCTTCTATTCTAATAATGGGAATAATTCTCATAATTTATTTTATGCTTGATAAGCAGCTGAATCTTGGTGAAGGATTCAAATTAACAGTGGAATCGTATTCAGAAATGTTTTATTGGCCATTTTTTGATCAATATGGTTTTGAAAACACTGTATTGAAAATGATTCCTCTTTCATTTGTAGCATTAGGATTAATATTTGCTTATAGATTGAAAATATGGAATATTGGTGGTGAAGGACAGCTTTATATGGGAGCAATGTTTGCAACCTATGGTGCTCTCTTTCTATTTAAAAATATTTCCAATCCAGTGATTATGATATTTTTATTGATAGTAATGGGAGCAATAGGTGGAGGATTATGGGCTGCAATTCCTGCATTTATGAAAGCTTATTTTAAAACTGACGAAATTGTTATTACTTTGATGCTGAATTATATAGCGATATTTTTTGTTGATTATCTTGTATATGGTCCCTGGAAAAACCCTGAGGGATTTGGATTCCCTGGAACAGCACCATTTCCAGATCAGGCTAATTTACCCTATATAGGAAATTCCGACATTCATATAGGGATTATTTTTGTCATCATTTTGGCTATATTTCTTGCTTATGTGTTTAAAAAAACAAAATGGGGTTTTAATTCAAAAATTGTTGGTGATAATAAAAATAATGCAAAATATGCAGGAATTAACGTAAAATTCTATACGATAATTTCTTTAATAATTAGTGGGATGATTGCTGGAATTGGTGGAGCAGTACAAATGATGGGAAGTCAGCATTCGCTACAGCATGGTTTTTCTCCAGGTTATGGATTTACAGCAATAATAATTGCCTGGTTAGCTAAATTAAATCCTATATCAGTTTTGCTGGCTGGTTTTTTGTTTGGAGGACTGCTTGTCGGAACAGATTCTTTACAGATGTTCTATGGAGTACCGGCTTCTTTGATAGACCTTTTTCAGGGGCTTGTTCTTTTCTGTTTATTAGGTGGAGAAGCTATTGCACATTATAAACTCATATTTGATAAAAGGGAGGCTATCGCATAATGGAAAATTCATTTATAGTCTCTACTCTTACGGCCGCTATAAGATCTGGAACTCCTCTTTTATTTGCGGTATTTGGAGATATTCTTACTGAGAGGACTGGTGTTATGAATCTTGGTCTTGAAGGTCTAATGCTAGTAGGTGCTATTGGAGGATTTTTTACATCGTACTTGACTGGAAATCTTCTTCTAGCAATAATTGTTGCCATGCTAGCTGGAGCTATTCTAGCAACTGTTCATGCTTTTTTTACTGTTACTCTTAAAATAAATCAAATAGTTAGCGGGTTGGCAATTACTTTTTTGGGAACAGGAATCAGTGGGATATGGGGTGCAAATTATGTAGGAGTTGTTGCAGCTAAATTTAATCCAATAAAATTACCTTTTTTTGGAGACATTCCATTCATTGGAAAGATTCTTTTCAATCAGGATTTACTTGTGTACTGCAGTTATTTACTTGTTCCTATTTTATTTATTTATATCTACAAAACAAAGTCAGGAATGGTATTGAGAGCAGTAGGAGAATCTCCAAGAGCGGCGGATTCCAGGGGGATTAACGTTACAAGAGTAAGATACCTTTATACGATAGCAGGAGGAGCAATTACAGCAGTTGGTGGAGCGTACCTTTCTCTTGCATATAATTCAATGTGGATAGAGGATATGACTGCTGGTAAAGGATGGATTGCGGTTGCTTTAGTTCTTTTTGCCACCTGGGATCCCCTTAAAGCGATGTTTGGTGCATATTTATTCGGAGGAATTACTGCACTCGGTTTAAGATTACAGGCAGTAGGAACTGATATTTCATCTGACTTTCTAAAAATGTTACCTTATATATTAACTGTAGTTGTTTTATTATTTACTTCTACAGAGAAACTGAAACGAAAAGTCGGTGCTCCTGATGCATTAGGTATTCCTTATTCAAGAGAAGATAGAGAATAAAAAACTTGACAATTAATCTTTAAAATGGTATAAGATTATAAATTAATTCTAAAGGACAAAAGTATGAGAAATGAAAATTTGGTAAATAAAGAAAATTTAAATATAAATAATTGGTGGTGGAAAAGAACCCTTTCTAGAGGGTCTCTTTTCATGTGTTAATTAACTAAGGAGATTATTAGAAAGGGTATCCGTTATGGATGCCCTTTTTTTATTGGGAGGATAAATATGTTGAGAAAAAATTTAGCAGTTTTAATCATTTTGTCTTTGAGTTTAGTATTATTCGGAAATTTTACAGTAGGTATTTCATCAATTGTAGAGCATCCTGCTCTTAACGCTATTAGAGACGGTATTATTGATTATTTGGAAGCTAGTGATTTGTCAGATAGTATAGTAGTTGATTTCAAATGTGCACAAGGAGATATGAAATTAGCTAAATCTATTGCTGATCAGTTTGTAAGTGATAACGTTGATGTTATTATTGGAATTTCGACACCGATCGCTCAGGCCTGTGCAGGAGCTACAACAGAAATTCCTGTTCTTTTTTCTGCAGTTACTGACCCTGTTGGAGCTGGACTTATTGAAAAAATGGGATTCAATGATCAAAATATTGCAGGAATTTCGGATTTAACACCTGTTTTGTCTCAATTACAGCTTCTAAAACTTTGTTTTCCAAATTCTGAGAAAGTTGGATTCATTTTCAATCCAAGTGAAGCTAATTCTGTTACTATTTTAGATTTGGCAAAGCAAGCTGCTGAACAGCTAAATATGGAAATTATTGAGATTCCAGGATCTACAACGAGCGAAATGATTACGTCGATGAATGCAATAGTTGATGATATTGATGCTCTTTATATTGGAAATGATAATACTGCTGCTTCATCAATTGCAAGTCTGGGAAACATTGCGGAAAAAAATTCCAAACCAATAATAGCTGCATTTATAGATAGAGGGGTATTATTGGGATTTGGATTTGATTATTATGAAGTTGGACTGCGTTCAGGTGAGCAGGCTCTAGAAATATTAAAGGGGAAAGATATCAGTGAGATTGAAAGTAAAATACTTTCAGCAGATGTTTTGGAGCTTTATATAGATTTGGATTTAGCAGAAAGAATGGAATTAACAATTCCAGATGAAGTAATAAATATAGCAGACATCATTGTTGAAAATGGTCAGACAACTTAGGTATTGGAAAAATTAATAATAAGAAGATATATAAAGAATAATTTGTATAAACACCTTTAAAAGCCATAAAAGCTATCATATGAACAAATTTGCTACTATACTTGACTAATAGCATTTTTATATGGTATAAATAATTTGTAAGTTAATGGAGGAAATTATGAATAACCAAAACATGTTTCAGAACAAATTGAATAGTTCATTTTATTTTT
>CAZGZM010000086.1:0-8953 GCA_964529955.1 uncultured Thermotogaceae bacterium | reverse complement strand
GAGAAAAATTAGGAATCATATTTATATAAGAAATATCAAATACTCCATTATGAGTCGGTCCATCTTCTCCTACAATTCCCGCTCTATCTATAGAAAAAAGAACAGGTGAATTTTGCAAAGCAACATCATGTATCAACTGATCAAAACCTCTCTGCAAAAAACTTGAATAAACTGCAAAAACTGGTTTTACTTTTTTTAATGCCAAAGCTGAAGCTAATGTTGTACATAACTGTTCAGTTATGCCTAAATCTAAGAAATGATCTGGAAATCTTTCTGAAAAAGATTTAAGACCGACACCATCGGGCATTGCAGCACTAATTGCCATAATATCATTTCTATTATTACAGATTCTTTCTAAAGTTTTTCCAAAAACTTGACTATATGATTTATATTCAGTTTCAACATCTCCATTTTTAAAACCAGTAATTTTATCAATATTTGAAACACTGTGAAAAATTGTAGGATTCCTTTCCGCATATTTTATTCCACAGCCCTTTACAGTGTTCAAATGAAGCAAAGTTGGATGATCAGAAATCTTTAATGAATTAAGTACTTTTTCAACTTCCTTAATATCATGACCATCAATAGGACCATAATACTTTATTTGCAAGTCTTCAAAAATATTAGAAAGAGAAAGAGATTTCTTTACATTTTGCTTGAATTTAACCAAAGTATTCTGTATTACATTGAACTCATTATTTTCAAGAAATTTTTTCATATCCTTTTTTAAACTAATATAACTTTTATTCAATCTCAATTCAGTCATATGTTTAGAGAGAGAACCTACATTTTTAGAAATACTCATACCATTATCATTAAGTATTATTTTAACTTTTGAATCGAGATTCGAAATTTGATTCAGTGCTTCAAAACATATTCCGGATGTCATTGCGCCATCGCCAATTACAACAATTACATCTTTATCTTCTCCGTTTATCCTAAGTGCTCTTTCAATACCTAAACCAGCAGCCAAAGCTGTTCCAGAATGCCCCGTTCCAAAATGATCAAATTCACTTTCAAATATATTAGGAAATCCACTTATTCCATTTTTCTTGCGCAAGGTTTGAAAAATATCTTTTCTTCCTGTTAATATTTTATAAGTATATGCCTGATGACCTGTATCCCAAAGAATAACATTATTCTTGGGATCAAAAACCCTTAAAAGAGCTATAGTAAAATCGACTGTTCCCAAATTTGATGCTAAATGTCCGTTGTTATTTGAAACAGTTTCCAGAATATCGTTCCTTATTTTACTTGCAAGAATATTCAATTCTTCATAAGTTTTTGTCTTTAGAGTTCTATATAGCGGAACTTCCATCATACCTCCGTTTTATTAGATTGATAAATATGCTTCATTAAAATTGCTGTCGTGACACTTCCTACACCCTTTGGGACTGGTGTTATTGAACTTGCCTTACCAAGTATATTTTCATAATCTGTATCACCAACATATTTACCCTCAAAATAATTGAACCCTACATCTATTACAACAGCTCCATCTTTCACCATTTCTCTTTTGACAAATAATGATTGTCCAATTGCTGAAACCAGAATATCTGCTTCCCGACAAACTGAGTCTATGTTTTTTGTCCTAGAATGACAAACAGTAACAGTCCCATCTACTCCCTTTTTCAGGAGCATTAAAGCAAGTGGTTTACCAACTGTTGTTGATCTTCCTAGAATAACAACTCTTTTTCCTGAAATCTCTATTTGATAGTATTTAATAATTTCCATTACCGCTTCAGCGGTCGGTGGTGAAAAAAATTGCTTTCCAGTAAATAACTTCCCAAAGTTTATTTCTGTCCTTCCCTCTATATCTTTTTTGGGATTTAAAATATTTAATCCTTTATTCTCATCCAAATCTTTGAATGGATGCATAAACATTACTCCAGAAATGTCCTTATCTTCATTAAATTTTTTTAAGTCATCTTCGATGTTCTTTGCTTGAATTATTTCTACAGGAAAGCTTAGTTTACCGGCTACTTTAACAATTTGATTCATATATGCTTCATTTGATTCATCAGGTTTATCACAGTACAATATGGTTTTTCTGATTTTTTCTAATTTTGAAATCTCTTCTTTTATTTCATTTTTTATTGCTTCCGAAACCTTTATTCCACTTAAAATTTTCGTTTTCATTTAGAAAAGTCCTTCTATATTCAAATCGTTATCGATATCAATAATCTCTGCATTTGGAACTTTAGGGAGTCCTGGCATAAGATTAATTCCTCCAGCTACAACAACAATAAATCCTGCTCCTCCTGAAACCCACATATCGTCAACATTGAAGATATAATCTTTGGATATATTTTTAAGCATTTTGGGATTATGAGTAATTGAATACTGAGTTTTAGCTACAATAATTGGTAATCTATCATATCCGTTCTTTTTAATTTTCTTTAACTTCCTTTTAGCTTCAGTTGAAAGACTATAACTTCCCGCTCTGTAAATCTCACTTGTCAATTTTTCCATTTTTTCTTCAAAACTCATTTCTCTTTTGATAATGGGTTCATATTCTGTTTTCTTAGAAGTTAGATTAATTACCTCTTCAGCTAATTTAATTCCACCTTCGCCTCCCTTAGCCCAAACGGAAGAAGGTTGGAAATCTATTTCATATTCATTGCATAATTTGGAAAACAACTCGTTTTCTCTTTCAGAATCCTCTGGAAATTCATTTAATGCAACAACCACAGGAACCCCATATTTTTTCATATTCTTATAATGAATTACCAAATTATCAAATCCTTCTCTTAAACTTTCGAGATTTTCTTCATTTAGTTTCCTTTTAGACAATCCACCATGATACTTAAGAGCTCTCAAAGAAGCGACAAGAACAATTGCATCAGTTTTAAATCCTGCTTCGGGACAAAGGAAATCAAGAAATTTTTCAGCTCCAAGATCTGCTCCAAAACCAGCTTCAGTTACAGTATAATCTGAAAGCTTCAAAGCAATTTCATCTGCTACAACTGAATTCGTACCATGTGCAATATTTGCAAATGGTCCCCCATGTATCAATGCAGGAGTATTTTCTATTGTCTGTACAAGGTTTGGATTCAACGCATCTTTAAGTAAAGTAGCTAATGCTCCGGAAACATTCAATTCTTTAGCTTTTATGAACTTTCCATCTATAGACTCAGCAATTATTATTTCATCTATTCTCATCTTAAGGTCTTCTACATTTTCTGCCAAACATAATATAGCCATTATTTCTGAAGCTGCAGTAATAACAAAGCTATCTTCTCTTGCATAACCATTTTTTCTTCCACCAAGACCTATAACTATTTCTCTTAAAGCTCTATCATTCATATCGACTGCTCTCGGCCAATAAACTTCATTAATATCAATATTCGAAGGATTACCATTTTTTATTGAATTGTCTATTACTGCTGAAAGTAAATTATGAGCTATAGAAATTGCGTGAAAATCTCCGGTAAAATGAAGATTAATATCTTCCATAGGAAGCACCTGGGAATAACCCCCTCCAGCAGCACCTCCCTTTATACCCATAATAGGACCAATCGAGGGCTCTCGCAATGCTACAATTGATTTTTTGCCTAATTTATTCAACGCCATAGATAAACCTATAGATGTAGTGGTTTTTCCTTCTCCAGCTGGAGTGGGGGAAATCGCAGTCACAAGAATTAATTTCCCTCTTTTTTTATCAGCAAGTTCAGCTTTTAATCTATAGGATACTTTCGCAATATGGTATCCATAGGGTTTAATGAATTCATTATCAATGCCTAAGTCTGAAACAATTTCCTCAATATTTTTGAGTTTTACCTTTTTTGCAATTTCCAAATCATTCATAATGCTCACCTCACAATTTCTTTTTATCTTCAGAAGTGTGCTTTTTTGCTATATTATCAAGAACACCGTTAACAAATTTTCCACCCTTTTCGCTATCATATTCCTTTGCTATCTCAATCGCTTCATCTATCGACACTTCTATAGGAATTTTTTCTTCATAGATTAGCTCATAAGTTGCAAGTCTTAATACACTTTTATCTATAGTTGACAATCTTGAAAAATCCCAATTTAAAAGGTTTTTATCTATCACTGAATCTATTTCATCAATTTTTTCGACAATTTGTTGAAAGTACTGCTTTGCTATTTCTCTATTTGTTTTAGTTAAATTTTTATTTTCTGTTTCTTCTACTAAGTATGTCATGATTGAATCAAAATCATTAAATTCAATCTGAAAAATAGATTTAAATACCAGTTCTCTCATTCTATGTCTATTACTTTTATTTTTATTTAAATTATTTCTTGGTTTTTTTTGTTTCTTCTGCATCATTTTTTATCTCAGGCTTTTTATCTTCCTTTTTTTCCTTTTCAATATTTTTGTTATTAGAATTATTTTTAATAACTTTTTTCAAACGTTCTTTGCTTGAACTTGGATTTTTTTCTTTATCTATCTTTTCTTTTTTATTTTCAGTTTTGACAGCTTCTTTTTTTTGTCTAGGTTTCTTTGCTTCCTTTTTTTCTTCAGTTGTTTCAACTTCACCGTTATTAAAGTACATGTTTTCTTCAATAACTTCCACATCATCTACTTTTACGTTAACTTCTTCAACACTATATCCAGTATAGTTTTCAATATCTTCCTTAAGTTTCTCTTGCATTAATCTACAGAAATGAGGAATAGATTCCCCATATTTAACAGTCGTCTTAATCTTTAATACGATGTTCTGTTTTTCTTCTGATGAATCATTTAACTCTACAGCAATGTTGTTTTTGGCTTCTCTTTTATCTTTCACATCGTTATAATCTTTCTTTTTAAAGTCAAGATATGAATGAAGAGCAATGTCTTCAACAACTGTTTTGGATATTTTAATGTTACCAAAATCTTTCTTGTCGAAATTCATAGATAACCTCCCTATGCTCTTTCTATATATTCTCCTGTTCTGGTGTCAACTCTAATCTTTTGACCATTTTCTACAAAAAAGGGCAAATTTACCTTCAAACCGGAATCACAAGTAGCAGGTTTGGTACTTCCAGATGCCGTATCACCCTTATAATTAGGTGCAGTATCTACAACTTCAAGCACAACAGAATTTGGAAGCTGAATTGCAACAGCATTATCTTCATGAAATTGAAGGTCTAATTCCATGTTTTCCTGTAGAAAAAAAATTGCATCCCCAACAAAATCCTTTTCAAGAGAATATTGCTCAAATGTTTCTATATCCATAAAATAAAATAAATTATCATCTCTATATAAATACTGAACGTGTTTCATTTCAAGAACAACATCTTCGACCTTTTCGCTACTTTTAAATTTGAATTCTCTCATGTAACCTGTTTTAATGCTCTTCATTTTACTTCTGATTATTCCATCGCCTCTACCAGTTGAATGTTTATTAGTATCTACAACTATATAAAGTTCATCATCAATTAACAAAGGCATTCCCTTTCTGATTTTTCCTACTTCTAACATTTACTTCCCTCCGATTAAATTATCTTTAATTCTTTATCAAAATGAGTTAGAACTCTATTTTTCCCATTTAAAAACAAAACATCATCCTCAATTCTAACACCAAATTTGTTAGGTAAATAAATTCCTGGTTCAATAGTAATTACTGCTCCCTCTGGTATTTCTTTCTTATTTGATGGTGATGCACCAGGTCCATCATGGGTATCCATTCCCAAAGAATGCCCCAAACCATGTCCGAAAAATTCACCGTACCCTGCACCAGAAATTATCTTCCACGCAACATCATGCAACTCTGCGCCTACTATACCAGCTTTTGCTGCTTCTACAGACTTGATCTGTGCTTCATATACTATATCATATATTTTTACCATTTCATCTGACGGTTGCCCCACAGAAAATGTTCTAGTTATATCTGCACAATAACCATTATACCTTGCTCCAAAATCAAACAAAAGGAATTCACCGTCTTCTATCTTTTTTTCTGAAGGCAATCCATGACATAAAGCAGCACGGGGACCAGAAACTACAATTGTTGTAAAAGCTAGTTCTCCACCCCTCATTTTCATTTCATAATCAAGCCTTGCACATATTTCAATTTCAGATTTTCCAGGTTTTACATAATTGAGTGTTTCAGCTAAAGCAACTTCGGAAATTTTTATTGCATTTTCCATTTTTTCAATTTCGCTATCTTCCTTTACCATTCTCATCGCTGGAATAATATCTCCGCAATCAATTATATTTTCAACATCTAAATCTTTAAAAAGAGAATTGAATAGTTTGACGGAAATATTTGAAGAATTATATCCAATAACCCGTGTCCCCTCATTCTTTATAAATACATCTAAAACATCCTTTACCTTATTATCATTATTAATTGGAACCATATCAAATGGTGATTGCTCTGCTATTTGAGTAAAATATCTTGAATCAGTTGCAATATAAGCGTTCTTTAAAGAAATGTAAACCAGTGAATGAGAACCTGAAAATCCCGAAATATACCATGTGGTAGGTTGATCACTGCCTTCTAGATTATAAATTGCAATTGCATCGACGCCTCTTTTTTTCATTGCTGCTCTGAGTTTAGTTAATCTTTTCATTTAATCTATCCCCCTTAATTAAACATTTTTATTTGATTTCTGTTCATTTTTACCTTTTTCATTTTCTTTATCTCTTCTATTTCTTTATTAGATAATACTTTTACGGTTTTATCAAGCGAAGATGATTTTTGAATAACCTTTAATATTTCCTTTGCTCTTCCCAGAATTAAATCAGGTATACCCGCTAATCTCGCAACTTTTATACCATGTGATTTATTTGAGATCCCATTTATAACCTTATGAAGGAAAATAACATCTTCATCTTTCTCTATAACACTGACATTTATATTATTAATTCCATTATACATATTAGCAAGTTCAGTTAATTCCGTGAAATGAGTTGCAAAAATGGTATTGCATTCTATTGCTTCATAAATATATTCCGAAACGCTCCATGCAAGACTTATACCATCAAATGTACTTGTTCCCCTTCCAACTTCATCCAAAACAACAAGACTATTTTCCGTTGCTTTATTAACAATTACTGAAGTTTCCATCATCTCTACTAAAAATGTAGATTTTCCAGAAGAAATATCATCTCTCGCTCCAATTCTAGTAAATACTCTATCGTAAATTGGAATAACTCCCTTTTCAGCAGGAACAAAGCACCCCATTTGTGCAATAATGGAAATCAATGCAATCTGTCTTAAATAAGTTGATTTTCCACTCATATTTGGACCAGTTAAAATATAAAAATTATTATTCTCATTGAAATAAATATTATTGGATATATAATTTTCAACATTCCTTTCAACAACCGGATGTCTTGAATTTGTTATTTCGCAATTTCTGTTTTTTGAAAAAGAAGGTCTACAATATTTATAATTTCTAGATAATGTGGCAAATGACTGCAAAAGATCCAGCTCAGCAAGAATATTTGAAAGTTTTTGAAATCTTTTTATATTCTTTTTTAGGATAGAACATATTTCTTTAAATATTTCTCTTTCCAATTTTTCAATTTTCGATTGTGCACTGAAAATTTCTTCTTCAAAATTTTTAAGATCTTCAGTTATAAATCTTTCACAATTAACCAAGGTTTGTTTTCTAATATAAGAGTCGGGAACCTTTGAAAGATTCCCCTTGGATATTTCTATAAAATAACCAAAAACTTTATTATTCTTAATTTTTAAATTTTGAATCCCTGACTTTCTTTTTTCCTCTGATTCAAAATCTTTAAGTTCTTCATTTGAATTAGAAAGTAGATTTCTGTATTTATCAAGTTCTTCATTATAACCAAATTTAATAATATTCCCTTCTCCAATAACCGAGCTGGGATTTTCCATTATAGTTGAATTCAACAACTCCTTATCTTCAGGGAATAACTCTATATCCTGAAAGTAAACATTAAGAATATCATAATTACTCAGAATTTCTTTAATTTTAGGAAGTACATTAAATGTGTTTTTCAAAGCTTCTATGTCTCTTGTTACTACTCTGTCCATTGATAATCTAGAACAAATTCTCTGTATATCATAAACTCTTTTCAACTTTTCTTGAATATTATTATGAAGAGATATATCGTTATAAAAAATCTCTACTACATCGAGTCTTCTATTAATAGTATCCAAATTGAGCAGAGGACTTAAAATATTTTGTTTTAATAACCTTTTTCCAGCTGATGTCACTGTTTCCTTTAAAGTATTAAATAAACTATTTTTTTCATTATTAATTAGACTTAAGTTTTCAATAGTAGTAGAATCTATCTTCATAGTTGATTTATTGGTGAGATTAACGGGAATGTTCAAATGATTTAGTAATCTAAATTGAGTTTCCTGCAAATATTTGAACAATGCTCCAAGATTTATTATTTCCTCTCTATTCATTTCCAAAATATCAAGAGAAGATAAATTATAAAAATTTTTAACATATTCTGAACTTGAAGAATAAGCATAATTCCAACTTTCAAATGACTCAATGAAAGTTTCATAAATGTTTCCAATTTTATTTTTGAAATAATGTTCTTCAGATTTATTCAATAATATCTGTTTAGGATAATATTTATGAATAAGGTCCTGTAAATCATCTAAACTCTCAAATGACCCAATACCTACTTCACCAGTTGATATGTCAGCAATGGATATTTGAAATTTTTTTGTAAAATTCGTTACAGACATTATGTAATTATTCAATTCGTTTTTTAATAGGTTTTCTTCAATTATTGTTCCGGGAGTAAGTACTCTTGTTATATCTCTTTTAACAAGACCATTTGCAAGCGATGGATCTTCCACCTGATCGCAAATAGCTATTTTATATCCATTTTGTAATAGTTTATTTGTATATTGCTCGATTGCATGATAAGGAACACCAGCCATCGGATTACCATTTCTTGAAGTCAGAACTATCTGCAGTTCTTCTGAAACCTTCCTGGCATCTTCGAAAAAGGTTTCATAGAAGTCTCCGAGTCTAAACAAAACTATACAATCTTTAT
>CAZGZM010000085.1:0-9013 GCA_964529955.1 uncultured Thermotogaceae bacterium | reverse complement strand
TTGCTCTGGTGATTCTTAATTCAACAATCGTAAAGATAAAAATCATCAGGAGTAGTATTGAGGATATAGCTGTTGCTCTTCCCATATCTAAATTAATAAAAGCGCTTTTATAAGATTCAAACATCAATAGATTTGTTGATCCATTTGGTCCTCCCTGAGTCAATATATAAACTGGTGCGAAAGTTAGAAAATTAAATGCTGTATTTGCTACTAAAACAAAAGACATAGTTCTACTAAGTAAAGGAAGAGTTATTTTCATTGTTTTCTGAAAATTATTAGCTCCATCTATTGTTGCAGCTTCATATAAGGATTCCGGAATACTCTGCAATCCAGCTAAAAAGTACATCATCCAGTATCCAGAACTTCTCCATACACTTATAAAAATAATACATAATAATGCCTGGCTGGTTGAATTCATAAATGGTTGAGAACCTAATCCAAGCAATTTCAAAAAACTGTTTGCCAATCCATAATAAGGATCTAGAACTACTCCCCATATTACTGCAACAACTACGAATGAAATTGCAGTAGGTAAGAAAAATAAGGTTCTGAAGAACTTTACAAATTTCTGGCTTCCATTAAGTAATAAAGCTAAGGAGAGTGAGATAAATACAATTAAAGGATTTAAAATTACTGAATAAATAAGAGTTACTTTAAAGGAATTCCAAAAAACCGGGTCGTATTTAAACAGATAAATGTAGTTTTCTAAGCCGACAAAACTCTTAGAACCTGAATAACTAGTCATCATAAAACTTTCTATAAAAGACACACAAATTGGTCCAATTTTAAATAATATAAGAAAAACCAATGCAGGTGTAATGAATAACCACGCTGCTCTTTTATCTCTAAACACTACTTCACCTCAAATAAAGGAGTGTGGAAAATTTAAAAAATTCCACACTCAATTAAAAAATTATTTAAATTTTCTCAATTCTCTATCAATTCTTGTTTCTGCGTCTTTCAATGATTGCTCTGGATCTGAACCGTAATGAATTGAATTGAATGTTTCTCTTAAAATTAATTCATACTGCAAATAGCCAGGTGTTACTGGTCTTGCTTTAGCAGTATTATTCATTTCATATAAAAGAATCTGCCATTCAGGTTTGCTAAATTCTTCTACCAATAATTCATAAGCATCTTCTCTTGCTGGCAAATGACCAAATAACTGGTTCCATTCAGCGATTGCTTCTTTAGAAGTCATAAACTTAACAAATTTTACTGCAGCATCAACATTTTTTGTCTTGGAATTGATTCCCATATGCCAGCTTCCAGTTGGCGAAACTGCTTCTCCACCTTCAAAATATGGATGTGAAGCCAAACCAAAATCCAGACCTTCAAATGTAGCTAATCTATTGATATTCCAGTCTGCTCCAAGCATCATAGCTGCTTTTCCATTACCAAAGTATTCTCTTGCAATAGAAGAAGTATTCAAACCTTGAGGACTTACTTTCCATTCATTGAATAAATTCCAGTAATATTCCGAAGCTTCAAGAAACTCATCAGAAGTCAAATATCCAGCTGTAGAAAGACCATCTGAGCTAATTACTTCTCCACCAAGAGATTGAACAAGAGGAAGTAACTGATAAGGTCTATCAATTTGTTCAATAATTAAACCCCAGATCTCATTATCCCCATCGTTGTTTTCATCGATAGTTAATTTTTTTGCTATTTCTGATACTTCTTCCCAGGTCAATCTTTCTCCAGGTGTTTCAGATGGATAAGGAACTCCATATTCGTCGAAAATCTCCTTGTTAAAATATAAACCTACAGAAGATGTAGTGTAGGGTATTGAATAGAGATTACCATTAAAAGTTGCTGTTTCAATTGACGAATCAAAGAATGGTTCAAGTTCCTCTTCGCTAAAATATTCATCTAGTTCAAGTAAATTACCTCTTATCGCATAAGATGAATTTAATGGTCCATCTACTATATAAACATCAGGTGTAGAACTGCTACCACTGAGTCTGACCTCAATAGTTTGAAAAAGCTGTGAAAATGGAACCAGTTGGATATCAACATCAATATCAGGATTAAGATCTTCAAATTCATTCACTAAAGTCATTACCTTATCGCTTGGCCAACCCATCCATAATACTTCAAGTTTCGTTTGAGAAAAACCAATAGCTACAAACAAAACAATTAAACTTACTAATAAAACTTTTTTCATTTGCATTTCCCTCCCCATTTAAAATTAATATCTTCTTCTTATTAATTTAAAAACCATCTTTTCAGGAAAAAAACTTTCAGAATAGATAACTTTTCTATTATCATAGTCATAATGAATTTGCTTCAATTTGATAAGTGGTGAATTTGTTTTCAATTTAAGCAAAGACGAAATTTCTTTATCTGAAAGAACAGGAACTAAATTACATTCAGCAAACTTTATATTTATATCATAATGCTTTTCTAATCCCGAAAAAACTGAACCATATAACAGTTCAGGTTCTACTTTATTTTTAAAAAACAATTTTGGTATATAATCAATACAAATTGCTACAGGTTCATAAGATGCTTTTTTTAATGTTTTAAGAAAAACAATTTTTGAATTTAAATTAATGTCCAATGTCTGAGAAATAAAAGTATCTGAATTAATAATTTTATAATCAATAATTTCACTAGTTGCTTTAACTCCCTGATCTGAAATAATTTTAGTAACCCCTGTTAATCTTTCTATTCCCCCACTAATTAAGGGTTGAGCCTGAGTTACAAATGTACCTACTCCTCTTTTCTTTGTAACCAAACCCATTTTTTCAAGAAGAACGATTGCTTCTCTAACCGTATTTCTGCTAACAGATAACATTTTAGACAATTCTGATTCCGAGGGAAGTTTTTCGCCAGGTTTTATATCACCATTTATTATGGCATTTTGCAATTCTAATTTTATTTTTTGAATTAAAGATATTGAGTTCTCATTTTTGAAATTAATATCCATTCTTTCTCCTGTTGGTTGTTGAACATCTTTTTATTATTATTACTTAATAAAAATATTTTTGTCAATTATTTTTTTTTCTTATTTTAAAATTTAAAAAATCAGTTTTTATTTTCTATTTCTTTTTTTGTTTTCCGTCTCTGAGTTTGTAAAATCCTCTCCCAGCCGCTAAGATAAACCTATTTAAAGGTCCTTCAAATTCCTTTCTAACTTTCTTTAATTCTTCTGGGACATTTATACCCTGAGGACATGCTTCAACACATTTTCCGCATTCTATACATTGGCTAACAAGATGTTTTTCCCCTCCCATAAGACTTCCAAGCCTATTTAAATAATTAAAGGAACTTGATCCTTTTTTATTAAAAAGATATCTGTTGTTGTATATCTCAAAGGCAGATGGAATATCTACACCTGCAGGACATGGCATGCAATATCTGCAGCCTGTACAAGGAACTTTTCTTAAACTTTTAAAAACCTTTGCTGCTTCTGAAACAATTTTCATTTCACTATCATTTAATGAATTAGGCAATGCTTCGGAAGCAATTCTAATATTCTCCTTGATATGCTCCATATTATTCATTCCCGATAAAACTACTTTCACTTCAGGATGATTCCATACCCATCTTAAAGCCCATTCAGCATTGCTCCTTTTTAACTCGGCTTTCATATATACTTCTTCAACTCTTTTAGGTAATTCTCTAGCAAGACTTCCTCCTAGAAGTGGTTCCATTATTATTACTCCCAATCCCTTTGAAGCGGCATATTTTAAACCCTTTGTTCCAGCCTGATTGTTTTCATCCATAATGTTATATTGTATCTGACAGAAATCCCAGTTATATTCATCGATAATTTTTATAAATGAATCGACAGTTCCATGAAAGGAAAACCCGATATTCTTTATTTTTCCAGTTTTTTTAATTTCATCCATGAATTCAAATATTCCGTAATTCTTCATTTTTTCCCAGGCATTACCATTCAAAGCATGAATTAGATAGTAATCTATCATTTGAACATTCAATTTTTTTAATTGCTTTTCAAGAAATGAATACATATCTTCCTTTTTATTACAGAGATACTGAGGTAGTTTTGTTGCAAGTTTTATCTTTTCTCTATAACCATCAGATAAAGCATCTGCAAGGAATTTTTCACTTCCACCAGCATGATAAGGCCAGGCTGTATCAATATAATTAACTCCATTATCTATTGCGTATCTCAATTGAATCCTAGACTCGTTGTAATCTATTCTTCCTGCTCGTGTAGGTAATCTCATACAACCAAATCCTAGTATTGATAATTTATCACCAATTCTTGGCATTTCTCGATATAACATAATTATTCTCCCTTCGATATCATTAACATATTTTCTTATTAATTCGATTTTTTTAATGTTCTTAACGTTTCTACTATTATAGATTACATAGTCAACATAAGAAATCCTGAAAATGCTGAGTTGTCTATATTTTTAAGTTTTTCTAGATGATTTTTCATTATATTAATTGTGGTTCGATAACTTACATAAAAGTCATAGCTTGGTTTAGGTTTATATGAAAGCTCATTCAACTCATATTTGTTAATTACATTTTTTACAGTGGTTGGTTTAAAAATTAAATCAGTCTTTGGATAGTAATAACATCTAAAAACAGATATAATAGTCCATTTTCCCAATTTAAACATTTGTAACAACTCTAAAAGACCATTAAACCCTCCTTCTTCATCTCCATGAATCAGTTCCTTTAAAAATATTGCCAGATCTTTCTTTTCCTCGTCACTCATTATCCTTACAGCATCTCGAAATTTGGGTTTTTCAAAAACCGAAATTAATGAAGATGCATTTACAAATTTAATTATTTTTTCCGATAGTTCTTCAGATTTATTTAACGATTCTTCGCTCAAAATATCATGAGCTAATTTTTCCATTTTATCTAATTTATGTTTTTTAATAATTTTAATCATTTCAGGGCTTTTAAAACCTTCAGGGTACATTTTAAAAAATTGAGTTTCGGCTTCCATTAATTTTTCCAAATTCATAATATCTGCCTCCTTATAAAATTTTGATAATTTTGTTAATTAAATAATATTATAACAATCCAAAAAATATTTGGTATAAAAAAAAGATTCTAGTGAATTATTAAAAGACGATGGAAAAAATAAAAGCTAATTCCTAATAGAAATAATTAATATATAATTTCACTTATTTTTGAGTTTTAAAATGAGTAACTAAAAAAAGTTTATTATTTTTAATCTATAAATTTCTTTGAAATAAAAGCTTTTTCTTTTCTCACACTTTTGCACAAACATATCGATCTTTTATTAATTTTATGATTAAAAAATTCTATTGAATTTATTTATCATTGTTAATAAATTTCTTGATGTCATTTTTTAAAATATCTCTTTCTGGTATTGGAAGAACAATCCAATCGTGAGGCATATCTTTATATTCAAAAAAATTAAAATTCGCATCAACAGTTTTACTCAGTTCTTTTAATTTTAGAAAATCATTTATAAATAATTCATGTGTACCATAGAATACACCTATATCAGGTAATCCATTTAAATTACCAAATATTGGTGATAACAGATATTGCTTTTTATCATCACCACGTGAATATAAATCAGAACAGTATTTTAAAAAATCGAAATCAAGTATGCAATCATTAGTATCGTTTTTGTTTATATAACTAAGAGAAGCATCCAAAAAAGGAGATAATAAAATAAGCTTTGAAGGAAGTTTATTTATTCCCATAGAGACTAGTTTTTCACATAATGCTAATGCAAGCCCCCCACCTGCAGAATCTCCCATAAATATAAAATCATCTTCAGGATACGCATCACATAAATATTCGTATGCTTTGGTTACCATATCAAATGTATCTTTATATGATGATTCAGGAGCTAAAGGATAATCTATTACGGTTGCTTTAATATTCAATTTTTTTGTAAGATCAATAATGAAATCCCAATGCTGCTTTGAAATTTCAAATACATATGCTCCGCCATGGAAAAAAATCAAATGTAGTTTAGTTCTTTCTAGATTACTTCCAAGGGTAACCACTTTTTTATCGTTAATTGTTTGAATTGAAGTATCGTATTTTGAACTTACACTTTTCGGGACAAAGTCTCCCTTTGCTCTAGAAATGCTTTTCATTCGCTTATGCATCAAATTATGAAAATTTAGTATATTTAGAATTTTTTCAAGTGTCTTTGCTTTCATAAGAGTTTCTCCTATTCTTTATTTTAACTATTATAATACTTTACGAATAAAAAAACTCCTGATTTTTTCAGGAGTTTTATATTCAAAAATATTTATATATTTACTTAGAGCTTCCCATAGTCAATCCTTTTACTAAGTTATTCTGAATTAAAATCCCGAATATTATCATAGGTAAAACAGTAATCAATGCTGCTGCACTCATTACTCCCCAATCTATATTCCTTTCGCTAACAAACATATTTACTAATACAGGTAACGTTCGTGTTTCCTTTCCTGTGAGAATGAGTGCAAATAAAAACTCATTCCATGATATTAGTGCACAAAGAATTGATGTGGCAGCCGCACCTGGAATTGTAAGAGGTAAAACTATTTTTATCAATGCTTTAAATCTTGTACAACCATCAATCATTCCAGCTTCTTCCAGGGTTTCGGGTATTTCAGCAAAGAATCCCCTCATCATCCATACAGCGAATGGAACACTAAAAAAGGAAGTGGCAATTATTATAGGTAAGTAAGTTCCTGAAATGTCTAAATATTTCGCTATCATGAAAAATGGTAAAACCATAACTATAGGCGGAGTCATTCTAGCAAGAAGAATAATGAAAGAAAGAGTATTTGAATACTTCCATTTAAATCTAGAAAGAGCATATGCTGCTGGCAATCCTAATCCTAAAGCAATAGCAGTTGAGCATAGGGTTACTATGATGCTGTTAAAAAAAGCTCTAACAAGTTCAGGTGTGTTGAAAAAATAAAGATAGTTATTTAAAGTGAAATTTTCTGGTAACCATCTTGGTGGAACGGTAAATTGTTCAACTGAAGGTTTAAATGATGCAAAAACTATCCACATTAAAGGTAGCAAAGTCCAAATAAGTGTGATAATTATTATGATAAAAGTTAGTATCCTAACTGATTTCTTTTTATTTTTCATTATTACCACCCCAACCAATAATTTTCATATAAGCAAGTGTGAAAATTATCGCTATAGCAAAAATAAAAATATTTATTGCAGATGAATATCCCATTTTATAGGATTGAAAAGCTGTTCTATACCCATAGAATGCTAGTGTTTCACTGACAGAACCTGGTCCTCCCCCAGTCATAACATAAACAATATCAAACACTCGCAATGATGTTAGTGTTCTTATAACCACTGCAACTAATATCGAAGGTTTTAAAAGAGGTAAAGTGATGTAGAAAAACATTTGTAATGAATTAGCTCCATCAGCTATTGCTGCTTCATAAGGTTCCTGCGGAATACTTTTTAATCCTGCTAAAATTACCAGTATAACAAAGGGAATAAATTCCCATGCATCTGCAAGAACGAGAACTGGTATCACTGCTTTAGGATTGGATAAAATAGGATTTTCAGCTAATCCTTTAAATCCGATTGATATTAAAAAGTGTGTTATAGGTCCAAAATCTGGATTTAAAATAAATCTCCAAACAAAACCAACTACAACCGGTGCAATCATAAATGGAATTAAAACTATTGATTGAACAATTTTCCATCCTTTAAATTCAGTATTCAATGCTAAAGCAATAATAATACCAGCGATTAGCTCTAAAACAACTGCTCCAATAACAAAATATAATGTTTGAAAGAACACCTGCCATGTAAAAGAATCAGAGAACAATTTTCCGTAGTTTTTAAAACCTATGAATGTGATACCTAAATCAGGCCTTAAAAGATTCCATCTTGCAAATGATATAACCAAAGCATAAATAAGTGGAATAAAAAAAATTACTAATATAAAAATTATTGCTGGAAGTATATATAAGTATTTAGACTTCTTTTGATTCATATTTCCTCCAAGTAATAAACAGCTGGGTTTTTAAACCCAGCTTAATAAAAAAAATACTAATCGTAATAACCGTTTTCTTCCATTAGATCATAGACACCCATTGCTGCATCATCAAGAGCTTCTTGAGCTCCTTTAAGTCCAGTAATAAATTCAGATGTAGCTGGAGCAATAAATCCATTGACAATAGACCCACCTTCTGGAATAAGAGGAACAATTGGTGTAGGAATACAATTTCCCATTGCAGATGAAAAATCTTTCATCCAAACGAACTGATTTTGAAGTTCTTCACTATCTAAAGCACTGAATCTTGCTGGAATATTTCCAATTGGAGCAGCTTTAACTTCATTATCTGTAGCTGTAACAAATTCCAACCATTTTAATGCTGCATCTTTATCTTCAGTTGCTGAACTTACAGAAAAACCCCATGAAATATAAAGCATAGGAAGTTTTTCACCAAGCTTATTTTCAGGTCTAGGGAATCCTACAAATGAACCGTCACCAACAACCTTCGATTTTTCTGGATCATCTACATACAAAAGAGCAGTTGTCCATATTTCTACCATTGCACTTCTACCAGATATGAACTCATTAACAGCATCCTGGAAATCATAATTCTTTGATGCAGGATTCGCATAATCAAACATGACTATTAAATCATCTAATGCTTGAATACCAGCTTCTGAATTGAATATTGGTTTCATATTTTTATCCAGTAAGTTTCCACCGTTAGCCCAAAGTCTTTGCATAAAATGTGTTGCAAGGAATATGCTTCTCTTGCCCATAAGAGTAACACCATATAGATCGGGAGGTCTGTTAAAGAATTCTGCAATGTCTTCATATTCTTCAATTGTGGTAGGCGGATTTAATTCATAGCCATATTTTTCTTTAAATTTAGCTTTTTCCGCTGGATCTTCAAAAAGATCCTTTCTATATATAACTCCCCCCAATTCATTCATGTAAGGAATTATATACAGATTTCCATTTTTGTAAGCATTGTCAATGCCTGGGATGTCTTCTAAATCCAAATCTTCAACTCCTGGAATTTCATTGATTGGATAAATGTAATTGGAT
>CAZGZM010000084.1:0-9138 GCA_964529955.1 uncultured Thermotogaceae bacterium | reverse complement strand
ACAGATGAATTTCAAATTGCGAAGAATAATTATCGTAGAGACTGGGATTTTTCCAACACAGAGTTAATTCAACTGGAATCAATGCTTTCCACTTCTCAAGTTTTGAATGAAGATATATCAATTTATAAGGAATGCCCCTTAATTTTATTTGAGGACTCTGAAGACGAAGATGCTTATTTATTCTTTGGATCAGATGGCTATTATTATGATCATCATTCAAGTTTTCTTGCCTTCAACAGACAAATAGACTGGAGTGGACCGGATGCAGCGATTTATGGAATAGCTCTTTCTCCCTACAGCAAAATAGAAGTACCATATAACGATAAAAACCCTGAGATAGCTTTTGAAGGAAAAATCACTAATTTTGGTGATGCAACTGTTACAGGCCAATCGATTAGCTTTGAACAACCGGAACTTGCTTCTGTCATTTTAAATGATATTGATAAAAATGAACTGAAACCAGGTGAGACTATCACTTTTTCGGGAAGATTTTCTCCAACAAGCATCTGGTCAGAGGATAGTAAAGTAGAATTTTTGTTATCTTCAAATAATGATTCATTCTTTTCAAACAATAAAACGAGTGCTCTTTTCAGAATTGAAGAAATACCTGAAAGTATATTTTCTTATGTAAATATTTACGATACAAGCTGGGAAGAATACTCATCTTTTAAGAAACCATATCCTCTTTTAGAAGATGAAATAACAGTTTTAGGAAAGGATTATATTGATAAAACAAAGGCAGGTTTTTTCCTAGAAGAAGGAAGTTATAATTTTACAATAAATCCTGAAAATTATGATTCAGTTAATGTGGATTTCAGTGTCATAAGAAATGAAAATGACCCTTACGAGCTCCACGTAGAAGGATTACAGGACAGTTATTCTATAAAATCATGCGGAAATATAGATTTTCATATTCAAACCTCTGCGGGCACTCCAATTAAATATGCAGATATTGACATTTCATCAATTGCTAGCGGAAGAACGAATAATTATGGAGATAAGACCTTTGAGAATGTGAAAAGTGGTAAGCAGATTGTCACAGTCAGCAAAAAATATTATAAGTCAAAGTATATTGAAGTTGATATACCATATAACAGCAGCATATCTGAAACAATAATTTTAAAGGAAGTTCCTAAGGGTATAGCTACTATTCATATCGAAACGGATTCATGGCCGGTTAATTTGGAAATATATGATAATGACGGAAACTATTTCTATTCAGAGAATGTAGACAACCCAATGGTAAACGTTGAATTATTTGATGGTTCTTACAAGGTCAGAGCGAGTAAAGAAGAGGAACAGACAATAAAATCCATAAGGGTTTATGGAGGAGAAAACAGTAATGTAACCCTTGATGTAAAAAAATCCGTTCCATACAGTGAAAAGTCTAGAAAACTCCGCTCAAAGACAGAGTTGATAATTCCTGCAGCTCTTCATGGATATACGCCTCCCCCCGGAGAGCAATTCGATGTTTCCATAATGATAGGATTATTTGAATTGAAAGTTGAACTATACGGGAAAGAAAACGATAACGATGAAATTTCGGAAATAAATATGATTAAAGTTAATATAGAATCTGGACCACAATACGTAGATTCCGTTTCTGCAATGTGGTCTCCAATAAATCTGGAAGATATTGGCGGTCTCTATTCTCCTTCTGGAGTTCCAGACTGGGTTGGAAAACAGGGAAGTCAAATTGGGCAGGCATTTGATGCTATTCCATTTATAAAAATGCCCGAAATTGAATTGAAAGCTTCATATGGTTCAGGACTGACTAAAACTATATTGAAGGGAATAAAAATAGTTTCAGGAGAATCAGAGTTCTATCAATCCCTTCATATAATTCAGAATGATAAGAATTTTTCAGTTGAAATTCCAATTTCAGACCCTATAGAAATATCTGATGAAAAAATATTCATATATTTTCAGTTTTATGTTGGCAAGGGACCAATGGATCTTGCTATTCAACCTGATCCAATTCCACTATTCAATTTCATGTGGAACGGAGTAAGTGCAAGCGGAATGGATAATTTCACCGTTCTCTGGAATATAAATACTAACTACACTCCAGCAAGGAAAACACTTAATCTTGGATTCATTCAGGCAAGTTTATCTTCTGATCTTTCAGTGGATGTTGATTTTGGATTAAATATACCTTGGCCAATTTTAGAGTCGACTGCAGCAAATGCAACAAAGATGTATATTTTAGGCAAAACGAATCTCGATTTCATTCAAGCTGCGGGATATCCCTGGTAATTATTTTTTGGTGTAGTTTATTGTTGATTTAGGGCATTTTTCAGTGCACTTCATACAGAGAATACATTCCTTATTATCAATTTTATATTTGGAATCGGAATCCTTATCAATAGCTTCTGTTGGACATACCTTTGAGCAAATACCACATCCAGCGCAGTTGGACTTGGTTATTTTTAATCCAAAAAAGCTTTTTCTGGAAAGTATTGAAAAAAGCGCACCGTATGGACATAGATACCTGTGCCAGAAAACTTCCTTAAAAAATAGTGTTATTAATAATGCTGTTACTAGTGAAATAACGAATAGATTAACTTTTATTTTCATAATTCTAAAGGAAATTATAGATACAACAAATACGATCATAATTAAGTATCTCCAGAAAGAGTGCTTAAATATTTTTGGGATATTCAATCTTTTTATTCCTAATTTATTATATATCCAGTTAAGTGGTCTGAAAACTGTTTCTATAGGGCATATAAAACCGCAAAATATTCTTCCAAGAAATATTGAAGATATAAAAGAAACGACCATGAAGATCAGCCAGAGTTGAGTTCTTCCGGTAATAGAAAGAAAGAAGAATAGGAAAAGAAATAATATTTGTGTTACAATTCTTAAAATATAGATTTTTGTTTTTTTCATTTTTTCACCCCTATATAAGATAACCTTATATTAAAAAAAAAGTATGTATCTTAAGCTACAAATTATAATAAATAAATTATTCACTTTCTGTTATTGATAATCTGTTATGATTATTTTTAGAAAATAAAGGGAGGAATAATTTTTTGAAAAAAGTTATTGCAATCAATACATCAAGAAGAAAATTCAACACTTATAGAGCATTGAAAAGTCTAGAAACTATCTTTGAAGAAGAAAATATTGAATATGAAATTATAAACCTTCACGATTATAAAATAGATTATTGCAAGGGTTGTGAAACATGCATAATAAAAGATTTTTGTCCAATAGATGATGATCTTAAGAAAGTGAATGAGAAGTTAATAGCAGCAGATGGAATCATTTTTTCCACTCCTGTTTACATGGAAAACATCTCAGGTATTTTAAAAACTTACATAGATAGAAACTGCAAATGGTATCATCGAAGCGAACTTCTGAAAAAACCATATCTTGCAGTTGTTACAACCAACGGAAGTGGCTTGAAATTATCGTTGAATTACCTTGATCTTGTTGCAACTAGATGGGGAATGGTTCCATGCGGAAAAATTGGGAGGACATTCAGAAATCATATGGTCGGAATAGCAAAAAAGGAACTTGGAAAGTTCGTAGAATTTGTTAAAAATCCAGATAGAATAAAACAGTGGATTACACCGTCAAAATACATTAATTATTCGGTCCAGAAGGCTATTTCAATGAATCTTTTTGAAATTGACAGAAAATTCTGGACTAAGAACGGATTACAGAATGGGTATTATTACGATTACATAACAGGCCCTTTTACAAAATTAATGGGAAATTTTCTCTTTAAAATGCTTTCCAAAAGACTTCTTGAAAGGAAGAATTCAAGAGAACGTAACTTTTAAATCTAACCCTTTTCCTTCCAATTTTGAATTATTCCAAAGAATTAATCTGGATTCTTTTTAATCAAATTTTTTAAGAAATATTTATCTACTTCTTCTTAATATTGCCTGAATAAAAGTTTGGCTTCTCTTTAATATTATTAATGAGTTTATCTGCTAATTTTTCAGATCTTTTTTAAACACTTGGACAATTTGACTTTAGTTATATCCAGATAACCTCCATTAATTTTCGCTATTTTGAAGAGATAATATTAGACCGCTTAAGGAAGCAACATTCCTTTGCGCTTCTTTTAGTTGGAGCAGCCCCGCTTTTTAAAACTCCAACGAACCATTTGTTATCAAATGGACAATAATAAAGCTTTTAGTTGAGAGTTTGCAAAACTATCATAAACAAGCGATTTTAATATTACTCCATCAGAATCTTCTGTTTTATTTATAAATAAATTCATTTAATCTTAAATTATGCATCACGCATGTTAAAAAGAACAATTGAAACCTTTACAATAATTTATATTCATTTCAGACATATTTATAATTTATGTTTGGTATCTCGCTTCTTCATACAATTAGAGTGTACAAAGAATTAGTGTAACTGTATTTCCATTTTTATTCGAGCTTCCATTTACTCCAAAAATTTCAGAGTTTTTCCCATCTATTTTGCCTGAAGTTCAACTTCAATTTTCTCATCCTTTTCAATCTGGGAAATCTGAAATAGTTTGAATATTTTTAATCCAGACATTCTTGCTATTACCATATCCGGGAAGGTGCTTAATCTAGTATTGAAAAAAGTACAGACATTATTGTAATAGTTTCGTGCAAGTTCAATTCTATTCTCCGTATCTATCAGTTCCTTATTAAGTGTTTGAAAAGAAGAATTGCTTTTTAGATCAGGATATCTTTCAATAATTATTGCCAGGGTATCCTTAGTTTCCTCTGCTTTGAATTCAGATCTCAATTTTGTTATTAAATCGAGAGTTTCCTTCTCATATTTTGAAGTTCCCTTTACTGCATTGACAAGATTGGGAATGAGATCATACCGTCTCTTTAGAAGAATATCAATTTGTTTTTCAGCTTGAATGACACTATTTTTAAGTCTCCTAAGACTGTTATAAACTGTTATGAACCATAATACAAACCAACCAGCAGCAACAATAAGAGTTGGAAATAAAAGAGCAGAAAAATTCACAGCTCCATAATATCTGTATGCCAGAGGTTCATATTTAGAATGAACTGCTGAAAGTATTATCACAGCTGCTAAGCTTGCAATAAGAAAACCAATGTTTTTTAACTTCAGACCCTTTGTTATCTTCTCCTCGCTTTTATGAGAAATCAAAAACATAGGAGCGAATTCATCATAAACAATTTCAGGAGCAACCACATCCTGTCTTTCCTTTGCCTGCCCCATAATATATAGCTCTTCTTCAGGCATTATTGCATATTCAACGAACCTTCTTCTGTGAGTGGAATTAAAAAGTTCTGATTTTGGTCCCTTTGAAAAATATAGGGGATCACTTCGAATACAAGTTCTATTACAAATCAAAACAGCTTCAATTTTTGCATTATAAGGATCAACTCTGATTTCTCCAGTATCATCATATACATAAAAAGGCTCCATTATCCCTCCAGAGTCAACCATTTTCCAGACATAAACTGTTTTAGTCTTAGTTTTTGTTCTGCCCTTTGAATCTCTATAAGTTACAGTTCGCTTCTCTTTAACTTGTTCTGAAACCGTGTAATCATAATAAACGCATTGTGTTTCAGAAATATAACTCCTTTTGAGATTATGGGGTTTGACCTTTGCAAAAATTTCGACAAGACCGATAAAAACTCCCTTTATTTTTGAAGTAGGAACATCGTCAATCAATCTTTTTTTTCTCAGAGAGCTTATACCTAAAAAAACAAATAAAAATCCAAGCGCAAAACCTATTATCAATAGTAAATTAGTCCTAAAGAAAATTTCTAATTCCTGCAAAACAAAACACCTCTTAATGTATTAAATTTATTAATTTCGTTATTATTAATATCACTATTAATAACATTATACTCCAAGGATTATAAAACAACTTTTTCAGCAAACATAGTTACATTAGTAATATGAATAAAGGAATATTAAAAAAAAAATTAAGCATTAAATAAAAAAATTTGCATGGTTTATAATCTCCAATATTCTTTCATATAAGGAGTATCTTAGGCACTTGATAACATAACTTCTTGTAAATCATGTTTGAAAATGAACGGATTGAAAGAGGGAAAGGAAGTATTTAAAAAAGTTAGAGAAGAACATCCAAAGATACTTGAAGGAATGGCATGTGAAGGTGGTTGTATAGCAGGAACTGGTATGACAGTAAATCCAAGAATTGCTCTAAATAATGTAAAAAAAGTAATCAAAAAGAAAGAAGTGAAGAGCCTGTAAAGGCTCTTTTTTTATAAAAAATCAGCTTACTTCAATGGTAAAATAAAATACTAAATCATTGAGGTGAATAAAATGAGCATAACCTTTAAAGAAGGCGGAATAGAGCTAATAGATGAAATAAAAGAGACATGGGAGGGTTTGAATTTCCATCATGCAGAAAGATCGATATACTTCAAAGAAAGATTCAAACAGTTCACCTTTTTAGAAAGAAGAGAAATGTTAATATCAAAAGCTGAAAACGGAGAAATATACGTAATCGTTGCATTTCATGAAGAAGAAAGAATAGGTCACTGCGTAGCTTCGATCGACAATAAGAATAATGGTGAAATAGATACAATATTTTTAAAAAAAGGATTTAGAAAAAGCGGATTAGGTAAAATGTTTATGAAAAAAGCCCTTTGTTGGTTCTGCACGAGGCAGGTTAAAGATATAAACATAATGGTAGCTTCAGGAAACGAAGAAGTACTGGACTTCTATAAAAAATTTGGCTTCGAAATCGCAGGAATAAAACTCAAAAAAATGAATAAACCAGAAAATTGCGACTGAAACTATGAGAAATTTTTAATTCAGATGGAACAATAAAATTTGAATTATTTTAAATTTTCCTCCTTTGGAGAAAGAAACTTATTTGGGGACATTACCTTATAGTTTTTCACAAAAAGTATCACTCTTTTTTGTGATATTTTAAAAAAATGGAAAAAGAGTTATTGTTGGTGGTATGTATGCAACTGAAAAGCCATAGGAAACTTTGCTTCATTGTGATCAGGTTATAACAAATGAGGCTGAGTTGTTTTTGTTAACGTGATTGAAGGTAGAATAAAAGATAAGATTGTTCAGAGTGAGCCAATAATTAACCTTTATACAATTACATTACTCGATTTTTCTTAACTAAAAACTACCTTTCTAATTATAGCTGCTAATGTAATAACTTTAAGAGAGTATACACCTAGAGTTGCAATTTTTTTTTTCGATGTTTTTATCTTTAAAGAAAAAGAAACCCGGAGAATGTGATTGAAGATTTAAAGATTTATAAAAAGTTGAATATAAAATATGTGAATTTTGAAGATGCTAATTTTACTGCAGATAAGGAAAGAGCTAAGAAAATTTTGAAAATTATGATTCCTGAAAAACTAACATTTAATGAAACTTTTTTCTTTGAGAGAACAGATCTTGCAACAGACGAGGAACTTTTAGATTTTTTTTAGTGTACACTTAAATAGGATTTTGATTGGATTAGAAAATCTTATTCAAAAATCTTTGAATTACATTAATAAAAAAATGTAGATATTATTAAGAAGTGCAGTGAAAAACCAAATAAATACAAAAATCAAAATTATTGTCAGTATTGTTCTTGGTCTAAAGTACGATGGGATAGAAGAAATAAGAAAACCAGTTTATTTCTGTTGTAAGATAAATACATACAAGCTTCAACCAGCAATTTTAACTCCTTATCCAGGTACTGTGTTATTTGAAATTTTAAAGGAAGAATATAGATTTATTACCACTAATTGTGAAAACTATGACATGATGAATGTCGTTTTCAAACCTTATAAAATTAGCTCCTGGGATCCTTGGGATCTTCAAAGGGAATTCTATAATGCAGCCAGGAAATTTTATTCTTTAAAGGGGGCATTTAAAGCATTTAAAAATTATGGATTCGAATCTGTAATCAGAAGAATGAGACTGACAATTGCAGTTTTTTTGAAAAATATATTTTTTAAGCTTTATCTATGAAGAATGGATCTTTCTTCAATAAGTTAAAAACTATGAATTAAATCATTATAAAAAACTCTAACGTGCATGAATTGAATATTTTAAATTAGTGGAAGACGAAATGGATTGAAATAATTTCAGCATATATTAAAAATTCTATTTATCATGTTTTATTTTTGTAGTAAATTAGTTCATATATTAATATTTAAAGCATTGCTTAAAATAAATTAGCGTTATATAAAAAATATAATAATAAAAAGGGAAATATAAAGAATATATAAGGAGTAATATAAAAATATATTTGAAGTAAAGAAAAATAATATTATTAATACTTAAAAATCTTTATTTAATACTTGACAAATATAATAATTATATGATATATTATGTTTGTAGTAGAAAATAATGAGAAAAGGAGTGAAGAAAAATGAAAAAAAGATTTAAATCAGCAGTAGAAATTCAGAAAAGTGTAGATAAAGTTAAGGATTTTAGAAGTTATAGTTCAGTGGTTTCAATATTTTAATGGAGGTATTGAATATGAAAAGAAGATCAAGAAAAAGTGCAAGTGAAATGGAAAGAAGTTTAAGAAATTTAAAGAACAATGTATTATTAAAGAGTCAGGGATTCAGAGTATAAGTTGAGGAGGATGATAAAAATGTTTAGAAGAAGAAAATCAGCATCAGAAATTGATAGAAGTATGGCAAGAATGAAGAACGAATTATTAATTAAGAATCATGGATTTAATATGAGATAAGGGGAAATTTTTAAAGGGGGTAAAAGGGAAATGATTATGCGAATTAAAGGATCCTCCAGCGAGATAGAAAGAAGTTTGATTATTATTAAAAGCAGTATTAGTTTAAAGGAACAAGGTTTGATTTTAAGATAAAAAATTTATTATTGGATGTGATTAAATGCAAAAGAAAAAAGTTAATACTTATTAGAAAGGGTTCGAATTTATTAAAAATTTCGAACCTTTTTTTATGGGGATTTTCTAAGAACAGATAATAGAGAACAAACGATAGGATGCTAATGACCCTGACGATTCTGAAGAAAGAACATTTGGTTGCTAGTTTTTTGGCAAGAAAAGTTATTAGCTAAGATGTAGTGTCTTGTTCGTAGTGTGTAGTGTTTAGGTATGTCCAGAAAAGGTAAGGAATGTTCAGTGGGATGATTAACCCACCAGAGCAAAAACCAGAACTCTGTAGCTTGGATAGCAATGGGGAGGGA